>JAZRFI010000034.1:0-11236 GCA_045661285.1 Eubacteriales bacterium
CAGACGCATATTACAGAAGAGTGGTATCTCACCTTCAAGGCGATGTTTAAAAGCATTTTTGACTCTGAGAAAAAACGAAGATCATAAAAAAGGCGGCACGCTTTAGCGTGTCGCCTTTTTAGGTGTCTGCTTTTTATTTGAAGACAGGCTTCGGGAAAGAGGCTTTATCGGATAAAACGATCTTCATTATCTCTTCGAAGCTCATCCATTCCACTTGTTGTGAAAGATGCTTTTCGATTCTTTTGCAAACCTCTTCAAAGGCGCGCATTCCCACGCCAAGACCGTTCGAAACGAGGCTCTGCCAATGAGTAATTAGGATAGGCCATCCACCGGTTTTCAAAACCTGTATTATTTCACCGTTTTTTCCGTCGGAGGTAATAAGCTCATCGGCTATACGGGAGACGTATTCCTCGCTCGCATCGGTAGAGCTAATGGTCTGCCAAAAACGATCCCGTGTCGTAGCAGGAATGGAAACCACAGTTCGATCGTTTTCGTCGTACGCCACCCACGGCCGCGCATTGGGGGTATTTCGCAAGCCACGCAAAAAATACCAAGCATGGCTTTTCCCATACGTATCCCACACCGCCTGCATAATAGCGGCGACGTATTCCTCCTCCACCTCAATGGCAAAGCGCCAGGGCGAGGTCACGCCGCAGCTGTCTAAGCCGGCCTTTTTGAGAATAGCGAGCGCATATGCGATATAAGGAGAAAGAGCGTGGCGATCCTGATCCTTTGCCCACTCATCCTCCTTTAAATCCATCGCCTTCCCCGTGGCAATATCCACAGCCTTATTGTGAGAGATCATTTCGGGGCCTATAGAAAAACGGGGACAAATTCGGTTTTTGAGCATTTCCATCCACTCGTCAAGTTGTTCGCGAGAAGCCCCCTCAATACCGTTGATTATATCGCCTCGGTTTCCGGGCATCGGCACGACACTGAATTTGCCTTTTACACCGTATTTTTCGGTTATGTCGCAAAATTGGGTAAGAAATGAATTCGGTACGTATTCAAGTATGGCTCTCCCGTCTTCGAGAACGCCGGTTTTGCAATGAGAGTGAAACACCGACACGCAGGGAGCCGCATCGTCTATTATCAAGCTGATGGGTATTTTTTTCATAACATTTCTCCTTGTTATATAGTGTACAAATGATTGCGTCAAAAGAAAAATCCGGAAAATTCGTGAATGCAACCACCTTTAAGGTAGAGCTCCTTGACCCCGCGTTGAAGGCTTGTGTTTTCGGGGAGCTCGCCGTAATCACGAACCACGGCTTGATCCGGAAAAACATTGTCGAAGACCCACCGCCCTTGGCTTTTGGTCGGATATAGCGTAAATTTGCTTTGAAAAGCCAGAATATTGGAGCTTGGCTTCAGCACCGCTTTAAGATCGGGGGAAACCATCCAAGTTCTGCAATGAAATGCTTTATAGGGCATATCGGGAAAGTGGGTAGCAAAGACCTCGCGCGCCCTTTCGTATGAGGCTTCGCAGGTATCTCGGTCAAAGCTCTCGTGGGGCGGAATGTGAATGGAAATAACCTCGTCATCGGGTGAAAGGCACAGGTCCCATTCGCATTTTTGAAGGGTAACGGGCTCTCTTTGTATCAAGCCGTCGACGATTGGGTGCCCCGATATTTCGGTATCGCTTTCGAAAATCTCGGCAAAAAATCGTTCCCCCTCGCCACAAAGCCCTGCCGATCCGAATATTTTACCGCAAGGATGCGCGTCAACACCGTTTGCCAATACGACAAGCTCGTTGTTTCGGTTTTTGTATGCCTTTATTCCCTGTACCCGTTTACTTGGCATATCGTATTTAAAACGACCGATTCGTATCATCTCGTTGTTTGTAATCCGCAAAATCCACGAAAGGCGATCGAAGGTAAAGGCGGGTCTGCCAAGCTTATCGATACAGTTTTCAACACAAAAATCGAACTCTTTCATTGTCGCGGTGATAATATCCTGCGCCACCCCTCTGCGTTTAAAAAAGAGAATGCTTTCGGGGATACTCGAAAGGGCGGGAAATAGATGTAAAAAATCGAATTCGATCCCATTTTCGGCGGGAGGAGTAAATCCTTCGGCGCTTATCAGCTGCTTCGATTTAATGCGATATTCAAGAAGGCATACGTAAAGTCGCATAGCGGGATTTTGCCGTATCCTTTTCGCGCTTTCCTTTATAAGATCCGCGTAAGGCTTAAGAATAAGCGCCTCGTTTATTATGCCTTCGATATATTCATCTGAAAGGATAAGCGCCGAGCGCGCTTCAAATTCTTCTTTTACTTTCGGGTATATCTGTGCAAAATAATCGGGAAGAAAAGGAAGAGAAAGATCTCGTTGCATTTGTAAAAGCATCATATATGCAAACCTTCTTTCGTTTAGTTTTCAGTCCATCAATATTATAATCAAACGCTCCCGTTTTTTCAAGACCTAAAACAAAAAAAGATAGACGAAACCAACCTTTTTCATTGGTGCGCCAAGAGATGACGGAATAATAAAATTTGGCACCGCGGCACACGCTTGTCTTGATATAAGTGCCCCTTCAAAAAAAGAAAAAGGCTGCACGAACTTTATAAAGAACGTAGAGTATTCGCAGCGTTCATCGACATTGATCAAGAGGATGAATTGTGAAGACTTTCTTTTGTTGTGTTGATGGAGGCGATAAGCTTTTCGGGTCAGTTTGACAGTGATTACAGCTTGCAAATGCAAGAGTTACCCGTCAACGTCCGTTCTTCGATTACGAAGGTCATCAACACCAACGCCTTCCACGCAACGCCCGAGGGCTATCTCCAAATGGCAGACGCGTATTACAGAAGAGTGGTGTCTCACCTTCAAGGCGATTGATCCATAGAAAAAAGGCTGTGCAAATCGCACAGCCCTTTTTCTTTATCGCAAAGGTGTGTTTACAAAAAGCGAAGGATATTCGATTAAGGCGCCACATTCCACCCGGTTTGCTCTTTGATCCATTTCTCGTCTTCACGGGGGTCGTTTTCGTTTTCAAGCAGAACGACCTTGGAAACATCGTAGCTTTTATCGGGATTTATCACGACCAGAAAACAATAAAAATAACTTGTATGGCTTTTGTGCGTATATTCATGAAAATAGCTTTCAATATAATAAAGCGAGCGCCCGTAATCATCGGTCATAACCGAACGGAAAAAACCCCAAAGCGAACCGTTTTTAGGATGAACGTATCGCCCTTGGTACTCGTAATATTCTTTCAGCAGATCATCAAAAAAACTACCGCTAAGCCCCAATTCTCCGGGTATCGGAAACTTATCGATCTTGGTCGCCTTGCATTTTTCTTCGTTCAGCGAAAGCCCCCAATCGCTGCGTTCTTTCAGGGCTACGATCTCACTTGTGTTTAGGTCAATGGCGTCCTTGTCCGAGGCACGAGTGATGGGAACATAACCACCGTCGGGATAATAATAGGCATTCGCCCCATCGGTGCGTTGCATAATCGCAACATAGCCCTTTTCGTTTTCATAATCCTCGGAATAGAAGAAAAGGATGCGTCCGTAGCCATCGGTTTCCAAGCTTGAAACATAAGGCTCCCCACCTTCCGAATTAACCTTATATCCTTTTGTGGTAGGGATTGTAGCCCACGCCACCGCACAAAGCTCAGGGAACTCCCCTTCATAGCCTTTATACGGCGATGGGGTGCATCCGGTAAAAAGCAAACTTATGGCAAGAAGGGAAAAAGCAAGGATCGCCGCAACGGTTTTTTTCAAAAAAGCTTTCATGGCATCCTCCTTATTCAAGCGGCTGATTCCAGCCGTTGGCCGCCTTTAACGCGCGAAGCGGCTCTTGATAGTCGGTTTTATCAACAAGCTCTGCCATAAAGATATCTTCATTAAAGCTACCGTCTGGATTAATAATAGCGATCATATCAAAATAACGCTCACTATACTCAACATGCGTATTATCTTCCTCCGTGGGATACGTAGTATAGATCCCTTCTACATAGTAAAGACGGCGCCCATACGCATCGGTGGCCATCCAATACGCATAAGTGAAAAAGCTTAAGGAAAGCCACTCTTTGAAATGAATATCCAGCCCGTTTTTTCGCGCAAGCGAAAGAACATGTTTTTCCCACGCCAGCTCTGAAAGATTAACGCTGTCGACTCTTTGAGTCATATAATGACTCTCTATAATGATGGGAATGATCGGCGCGCTATCAAGCTTTGCTTGGTTGAGCGGTGCATTCCAATCGTTCATCGCCTTAAGTTCTTCGATCTGATCAACCGAAAAAATCTCGTATATAAGCGTTAAAAGCTCATCATCGGTAAACTCGCAGTCATAATAGCGGTCAGGGACCCAATCGGAAAGAGTGGAAGCTTCGGGATAAAAAGCGACCGTATTCTCGGTTTCGGTCTGAACGATACCAATCGAAATCATCTCTTCTGCGTTTTCAAAATAAGCGTAAAGGGCGCGTCCCCGATCGTCGGTATCAACCCGCACGATCTGCGGATCGTGGGAGTAGTACGAACGATTGTCTTTTACCCCTTTAACTCCCGGCACCTGGTTATACATTAGGGTGTACGCCCCCGGATACGCGCCTTGGTACCCCTCATAGTAAGGGGTTTCATCGCCTCCGGTGCAACCGCTTACCGAAGTTGCCAAAAGAACTGCCATACAGATGCCTGCGATAATTCTTGTTAAGCGTTTCATAAGCAAAGGCTCCTTTCTTTTTGTGTTCGAGGTCTGTTCGGCTTTTCCTTAGGAAAAGAAATTCTCCCAAACGTCTTTATCCCAGTCATCGCCGCAATATCTCCCCACAAGGTTTTTCGCGGCATCCTCGGGATCGGAAGGATCGGGCGCCGAAAAGGGGATGCAATTAATTCTACTAATATACCACCCCTCCGGATCCTCAAAATAGACCTTACGCAAGGCGGTGCATCCGCGAAACGCGTCGTACTCTATCTCTTCAACGCTTGCGGGAATCGTGATTTCGGCAAGAGCGACACATTTATAAAAGGAAAACGGTCCAATATTTTTCAAAGAGTTTCCAAGATGAATACGGTTTAAGTTTTCGCAATAGGAAAAAACTTCCCTGCCCATGCTTTCCACGCTATCGGGAAGTACTACCTCGGTCAGAGAATCTGCATCGCAAAAAGCCTTCGAATCTATCCGCGCAGTCCCGTCGGGCACGCGGTAGAAGGTATCCTCTTTCGCGGCGGCATATTTGATAAGACGCGTACCGTCCTTTGAAAACAAGCTTCCGTTTACCGACTTAAAATGAAGATTTTCCTCGGGTACAACGATCTCATAGAGCGGACCGCATAGATCAAACGAAAGCGCACTAATTGATTCTAAGCTTTTAGAAAGATAAATTCTTTCCAAGGAAAAGCACCCCTGAAGCGCAAAGACGGAAATTGAAAGCACGCCGTCCGGGAACCGAAGCTCACGTAAGGAAGAACAGCTTTCGAAAGCTTCACCGTAAACAACAACGGTATCGGGGTGAATCGTAAAGGCTTCCACATCCTTGGAAATCACGCTTATCAACGCTATATACGGATTTTCTTCGTTTCCTAAATAGTAGCCGTTCTCATACTCATTGTATTTTAGATTATTACACCGATAAAACGCCAAAAAATCGATTGCGCGTATTCCGTTCCCTAAGGAAACGCTTTCTAAAGCAGAACATCTGTCAAATGCATTACCTTGAATTTCTTTGACGGTATCGGGGATCGTTACGGAAAGAACATTTTGGTTTCCGACAAAGGCATATTCCTCAATCGTGGCGACAGGCATTCCGTCTATGCTTTCGGGGATAACAACATGCTCTTCGTTGCCCCGATACCCGACAATAGTCACCTCTTGATTTTCGACCGTATATCTGTAATCCCCTAATTCAAAATACTCGGGGGATGATGTGCAAGAAGAAAAGGATAGCACGCATAAGACTGCCAACAGGGCAAAAGCAAACAACAAAGAAAGTTTCTTAATCATGTTTATTCCTTTCTTTTTTATACTTAGGGGGGCGCCAAGCTTTTACTTTTTAAAGCTCCACAAAATGGTTATGAAAATAAATCAAAGAAATACTCGTAGAAATACGTTTTCTTACGCCATTGATACGGCGCGTATTCACCTGTAAAATTTTGGGCGTTTTTCTTTGGATCCGAAAGATCGATCTTTCCTCGAGGAGAATCTTTCGTTCTGTCAACTCTCCACCCCTCAGGGTCGCGAAAAATGACTTCACGCAAGGATACGCATCCCGAAAAAGCAGCGGAATTCATGTTGGTAACGCTACTCCCGATCGTCACGGTTTCAAGCGTATCGGAATACGCAAACGCACGTTCCCCGATCTGCTCGACGCTATCGGGAACCACGATTTCGGTAAGCGAATCACAATTATAGAAGGCGGTTTCTCCAATTCCTTTTAACGAATTCCCCAAGCTTATCTTCTCTAAGTTTTCACATCCCCAAAAAGAGCCTTTTTCGATCTGCTCGATGCTATCGGGAAGCACTACCTCGGTCAGATTATTTGCGCCTTGAAAAGCATAGGCTTCCATTTTCACGGTGCCGTCCGCAACACGGTAAAGGGTATCCTTTTTCCCGGCCGCATATTTAATAAGACGCGTTCCGTCACGCGAAAACAAAACGCCGTTTACCGATTTGAAATAAGGGTTTTTATCGGGTACAACAAATTCAACCAAAGATTCGCATTTTAAAAAAGACGTCGAATACAGGGTTTCTACGCTTTGGGGAATATAGACTGTTTCTAACGAAGAACAAAACGAAAACGCTTCGTCACAGATGGCGGTCACCCCCTCGGGGATCACAATCTCTCGCAACAGAGTGCAAGCTTCAAAGGCATTCTCGGAGATGGTGACGGCATCGGGGTGAATCGTAAAGGCTTCTACATCCTTGAAGCGAACGGAGATCAAGGCTAAAAAAGGGGTTTCTTCATTGCCTAAATAGTATCCGTTTTCATATTCGTTAAAAACCATCCCCTCGGAATCATAAAACGCATACTGGTCAATTTCTCGTATTCCATTTCCCAGGTTGACTCTCTCTAACGCATGACAATATCCAAAAGACTCGCTGCCAATGCTGGCCACGCTATCGGGTAAGGTGACCGATCGCACGCGGTCGCAAGCATAAAAGGCGTCTCTTCCAATCGCAACGACAGGATTCCCATCCAGGCTTTCGGGAACAACAACGTGTTCGTCTTCCCCTACGTACAAAGTGATAGTCGCCTCACCGTCTTCGACTTTGTAGTAGAAATCACCGGAACGATGTTTAAACGAACAAGATGACAGAGCAAAGGCAAACACGACTACCATCATCGAAAAAACCGATAAAACGGCAATTTTCTTGGTCATATGCTTCTTCCCCCTTCCCTATTTATTTACATGTAAAGCCAAGCCTCATTTAGAGCGCGACCAAGTGTACTCCGAATACTCGCGAAAATATTCCACGTTTCTCTTTGAATCAAGCACATCTATTGGATACGTATTGATTGACAAATAAGACGAAACCTTCCATCCTATAGGATTCAAAAAGACGATCTCGCGCAACGATTCGCAACCGCCAAAAACGTTTGCCCCAAAAAAGCTAACCGCGCCGCCGATCACCACGGTTTCAAGATTTTTGCAGCCGGAAAAGGCATTATATCCCACCGAATTAACGTGATCGGGAATCGTAAGCTCTGTAAGTGATTCACAACGCATAAATGCGTTCCTTTCGATCCTTTTCAAAGATTTTCCGAAACGAATTTTATTCAAGCTTTGGCAATAAACGAACGCATTTTCACCGATCTCCACGACACTGTCGGATAGCTCGACCTCGGTCAGCCACGGCGCACACGAAAAAGCTGTTATCTCAATCGAAACCACCCCGTCGGGAACGCGATAAAAGGGATCGTTTTTCCCCGTCGTGTATTTTATAAGACGCGTACCGTCACGCGAAAAAAGGCTTCCGTTTATCGCCTTATAATAAGGGTTATCCTCGGATACAACAAAGTCAAGAAGCGATTCGCATTCCGAAAAAGCCCTTGAAGAAATGCTTTCTACTTGTTGGGGAATGATAACGGTTTGCAAAGAAGAGCAATTGTAAAAGGCGTTGAATGCGATCTTTTGCACTCCCTCGGAAAAGTTAACCTCACGAAGTGAAAAGCACCCCATGAAAGCACATTCCTTCATAATGATCGTGTCGGGATGAAAACAAAAAGTTTCTGCACTTTTAGAAACCACGGATATTAAAGCCATATACGGGTTTTCTTCATTGCCTAAATAATATCCGTTTTCATACTCGTTGTAGATCAGTTTATCGCAGTCATCAAACGCCGTTCCATCGATTTCCTGTATTCCTTTTCCCAAATAAACTCTCTCTAAAGCATTGCAATCTTGAAAAGCACACATACCAATAACGGACACCGTATCGGGTATGGTAACCGATCGTATGTGGTTATTATCGCTAAAAACGTCGTTATCAATAGCAACAACCGGCATTCCATCAATGCTTTCGGGAATGACGACGTGCTCCTCTCTTCCCTTGTAATACGTGATCGTCACTTCGCCGTTTTCTGTAATATAATAATAATCGGCGTTACCAAAGCAGGAAGACAAGAAAAAAACGCATAAGACTGCCAACAGGGCAAAAGCAAACAACAAAGAAAGTTTTTTCATCGTATCTTCCCGTCCTTCCAAGATTTTCTACGATCATTATAGCATAAATTTGCTGTATTGTCAAATTGAGGGGGCGGGGCTTTCCGTGGGGCGTTATAAATGAAAAAAGGATAGCCGAAGCTATCCTTTTTTCGTTGCGAAAGAGTAGTAAAAATGTGTGTGAATGAAGATTAAAAGTTAAAGTTTCATAAAATAAGGACCGCAAGTGCTTTCGTGTGTCTTTATGTAAGTCCACGAGAAATCTGAAGCTGCCACGTAAACTTCCACCATTTTGTCAAGCGCATTTGCCGAATTCAACTCCCATGTTATATCGTGCGTTTTTTCATCCTCAAACCACTCTATATATTGGGCTCCGCTTTTGTTTGTTTCATTATATGCTTTTTTGGCATCATCGCCTTCCAAAAACTTGCTGTCATCAAGCAATTCCCAAGAGAATGTATGCCATATCAAGTTTCCTGTGGAGACAACATACTTTTTTAAGTCTTTTGGGGAAATTCCAACTGCGAAATGCTCTAACCATTTTTTGTAAAACTCATTTTTTGTCATTTACATTCTCCTTCGCCGTCTTACAGGATGCAATCAGCATAACTCTCAAAGAAGTGCATTTGGAGGTTAGTGCTTTGAAGGTCTGCTCGTCAATATATTTTGTGCGAAAAAGCAATTCAAGCCAATAGCCCGTTTCATTTGCTTCTTTCAGCGCAATTTCGAATTTTGATATAAAATCCTTTGTGCCTTGCGCATATTGTGCCTCATGAATATTCGCGCCGACCGAGGTGCCACTTCTACCAATTTGATTGGAAATAATTGTTTCGTGATTGGATTTTAGAAATTTAACGAGATTTATGATGTCAACAGAAAAATCCATAGAGAGTTCAACAAGTTTGTTTTCCTTCATGGTTGCACCTCTTTTGCGTTATTATATTATAAAATCGGCTGTCTGTCAAATGATGCATCGCCTTGCGGCGATATGATGCATTTACTTCGTAAACATGATGTTGCTACACTTTGTTCCGCAATGATGCGATGTTTGCCATAAAATGTGGCGAAGCCACGCATCATTAGGCGCAGCCGTCATCATTGGCGCAACCAACATCATTTGCCGAAGGCAAACATCATTCAAAAAACGCACCTTTGTCAGAAGACAAAGGTGCGTTTTTTGTTGGTGCGAGAGACGGGACTGGGTCTCATCGAGCGTGCGAAAAGGCGAGAGAATTTCGCCTTTTCTTCTCGCTTCGGTCCGCCACGGCTCTAACGACCATTCAGGTCGTTATTCACTACCGTGGTCTTCCGAAAACATAGTTAAAACGCGCGCTCATTCTCATTCGCTTCGTTTCGCCTTGTTTTCGTTACTCCTCGCGCAAAAATGCCACAACGTGGCATTTTCGGCTTCGTCCCACTTCAAGTCCCGACCTCTTCCGTTATAAACGAAAAAAGGATAGCCGAAGCTATCCTTTTTTCGTTGGTGCGAGAGACGGGACTGGGTCTCATCGAGCGTGCGAAAAGGCGAGAGAATTTCGCCTTTTCTTCTCGCTTCGGTCCGCCACGGCTCTAACGACCATTCAGGTCGTTATTCACTACCGTGGCGCTTCAAGTCCCTTCTCTTCTCCCGTTATAAACAAAAAAAGGATAGCCCAAGCTATCCTTTTTTCGTTGGTGCGAGAGACGGGACTTGAACCCGTACGGAGAATCCACACGCCCCTCAAACGTGCGCGTCTGCCAGTTCCGCCACTCTCGCGGACGATTGATATTATACTTGTTTCCGTGTAGTTTGTCAAGCCCTTTTTTAAAAAAACATCGGTTTTTTTCTTCTTTTATTTGATTTGACGAAAAAAAGCGTGATTTTTGCCGTTTTTGGCGACAAATTCACGCTTTTTCTTTACCAAGTGAAGGTGGTGGGCGCCCCCTCTGCCAAAAGATCGGCAAAATCGCGCTGGCGAAGCACCTCGTATACCGCGATCGCCGCGGAATTGGAAAGGTTTAAGCTGCGAAGACCGCTCCGCATGGGGATACGGACGGTGGTATCGGGATTTTTTTGAAGAAGCTCTTCGGGAAGACCGCGCGTTTCGCGCCCGAACATCAAAAAGACGCGTTGCGGGTACTTCGGCTCGGTATGCGTATAGCGAGCCTTGGTGGAAAAATAATAGATCGTTTCCCCCGCGTTTTTCTCAAAGAACTCTTCTTCGTTCTCGTAAAAGGTGATATCGAGGTATTGCCAGTAGTCAAGCCCCGCGCGCTTCATTTTTTTATCGTCGATCTCAAAGCCCAAGGGCTTGATGAGATGCAACGCCGCCCCCGTGGCGGCGCAGGTTCTGGCGATGTTGCCCGTATTTTGCGGGATCTCGGGACAATGCAAAACGATGTTAATATCCTTCAAGAAAGCTTCCTGCCTTTCGTGTATTCCCCTTCATTTTATCCTAAAATCCGTAAATGTCAATAAAAAGTTTACTAATTATTATAGTTTTTGGATAATTATTGTGATATACTGTTATCATTGATAGGTATATATACAAAGCAAAGGAGCATTGTATGGGATTATTTCAAAAGATTTTCGGCACGTATAGCGAGCGGCAGATCAACCGTATCCGCCCGCTGGCCGATCAAATAGAGGCGCTTAG
>JAZRFI010000035.1:0-12531 GCA_045661285.1 Eubacteriales bacterium
TATCCTCGTTTGCCAGGGCGAATTGTTCGTCGCGATCGGTATCGCCATCAAGAATCTTCTTCCCGGCAAGGAGGTCTTCTTCTTCGAGACCGCCAACGGCGGCACCCCCGGCTACGTCTACACCAAGGAGGGTGTCGTAGCGGGTGACTACGAGGCGGGCCAGTCCATCTTCAGCGAGGACGCCTGCGACGTTCTGATCGATGCCTTCAGAAAGCTTCTGAACAAATAAATAGAAAATATAATAGGAGAATAAAAGTATGTTTCAACAAAAACCTGCCGATTTCGTCCCTTACAAGAATAAGGAAGTGCTTGACCGCGTCCGCAAGATCAGCGGGAAGGATCTGGAAAAGCATCCGAACCCCGATTTCCGCATCAAGGTCGTAAAGAACACCGGCGGCATCTGGATCGCCGATATGGTCGCCCGCATCCAGGCCAGTGACCTGCTTAACCAAAAGTGCGTCATGATCCTCCCGAATCCCTGCCCCGTTATCTACATCACGGTGGCGCAGGTGATCAACGCCCTTCGCATCAACTGCCGCAACGTACACGTCTACACCATGGACGAGTGGGCAGACGATCAGGGCAACATCGCCCCCATCACCTATAAGGCCGGCTTCTCGTATTCGCAGCTTAACTACTTCTACGGCAGCATCGATCCCGAGCTTCGTATGCCGCTTTCGCAGATCCATTACCCCACCACCGAGAACATCAAGGATTACTCCAAGATGCTTCACGAGGAGGGCGACGCCGACATCTGCTACAGCGGTCCCGGCTGGGCGGGCCACATCGCCTTCATCGATCCTCTGACCCCCGAGTTCGGTAACCCCCCGATCGAGGAATTCATGAAGATGGAAGCGCGTGTCGTTACGCTTAACCCCCTTACCATCATGCAGAACTCGCTTCACGGCGTATTCGGGCAGAGCGGCGATATCGCCTCGGGTCCCACCCACGCCGCTACCATCGGTCCCATCGACGTCGTTCGCGCCAAGAACCGTATGGAGACCCACGACCTCGTTACCGGCGGCGGTCTTTCCTCGTGGCAGAGAATGGTCTCGCGTCTGATCCTGCACGGAGAGGTTACGCCCCTGGTTCCCTCCTCCTTCCTGCAGCTGCTCCGCACCGACGTTTACGTTTCGGAAGAGATCGCGGCGCCTATCGAGTGCAAAGAGCTGGTAGGATATTAAAATGGCCAAGAAATTTGCCCTTATCGGGAAGGTCGTCTTTCCCGATGAATGTGTAAAAGAAAACTTTTTGATCGGCAGTGACGGGGATACGGTGCTTTGCTCCGCCCCCGCCGATTCCGACGAGGCCAAGGCGTATCTTGCGGGTCTTGCCAAAGAGGATGTTCGTATCATCCCCGAAGGCACCCTGATCGCCCCCGCCTTTATCGACATTCATTGCCACGGCGGGCTTACTTATCCCAGCTACGAGGAGCCCGAAAAGCTGCGTGCCTACCACCGCGAAAACGGAACCGGCAGCCAGCTTCTCACCTTCTACCGTAACGTTCCCTATGACGTTGTTCTTGCGGCGGCCGAAAAGATCAAAGAGCTGCAGAAGAATGACCGCGGTCTTTTGGGTATCCATATGGAAGGGCCCTATCTCAACCCCCGCTACGGCGCAAGCTTTGACGGGAAGGAGAACCGCCCGAATGCCGCCGAGGATCAGAAGATCATCGATACCGGCCTTGTCAAGCAATGGACCTTTGCCCCCGAGGTAGAGGGGACAGTCGAATTCTGCCAAGAGATCGCGGCGGCCGGCATCGTCCCCGCGATGGGACATTCGGCGGCGGATTATCCGACCGTCTCGCGCGCGGTTGAAAACGGTGCGCGCCTTGTCACGCATATCTTTGACGCCACGGGGCTTACCGACGGACCGCTTACCTTTGCCGGTACCAAGAACCTTGATTTTAACGACGCTTGCATGCTGCAAGACGATCTTTATTACGAGGTCATCAACGACCGCCGCGGCGTTCACGTCCGTAAGGAAATGATTCGTCTTCTGGAAAAGACGGTCGGCAAAGAGCGCATCATCGGCATCACCGACTGCGAGACCGGTAAGAACGACGAGATAGAGGACGTCAACTTCGTTATGGCCGAGTATGAGGGAGAGATGCGTGAGGAGATCTGCGGCAGCTGGCTCACCATGCGCGAGGTTGCCAAGAACTTCTTTGATATGGGTTATTCGCACGAGGACGTGTTCGGCTTTGCTTCGCTTCACGCTGCCAAGCTTCTCGGCTTGGATGATAAGATCGGCTCGCTTCACGTAGGTAAGCAGGCCGATATTCTCCTCATCAAAGAGGACTATACGAGCCTTACCTACGCTTAATTCCCGCTTAATAAAAAAATTATATATTGAAAGGAAACAAAAACAATGGAATTCAAAATGGTACAAAAAGAGATCGAGCTTCAGTCCAGAGGCTGGATCCCCACCTTCCACGACATCTCCAAGGAGATCATCGACATCGTGAACGCATCGGGCATCAAGAACGGTACGGTTTGCATCACCTCGCACCACACCACCTGCTCGGTTATGGTTCAGGAATGCTCGCACGATATCGACAGCTTTGATCTGGAGTTTCTGCAGCACGACCTGCTCGACATCATGCGTCGCCTCGTTCCCGATTTCAAGGAAGAGCATCAGTACCGTCACCCCGGCCCGATCCACGCCCAGTTCGGCCGTTTCGTCAACGAGCCCGGTGACTTCACCAGCATGAACACCGACGGTCACCTTCGCTCGGTCTTCTTCGGCAGAAGCGAGACCATGACCATTAAGGACGGCGTGCTGGACGGCGGCGAATTCGCCCACGTCTACTTCGTCGACTGGGACCAGGTCCGCGCCCGTCGCCGTCAGGTAAACGTTACGGTTATGGGTACCTCCGAGGACATCGGTGACCGTAAGATCAACAACGGCGAGGTTATCAATACCCTGCATAAGTTCACCGCTGAAGAAAAGGCTGACGACGTTCACTACACGCTTCAGCTGCAGCGCTGATTCCTTCAATGAAGCTGCTTCTTGATACCGCAAACCTTGCGGATATCCGTTATTTCCACACCCATTACCCGATCGTTGGCGTTACCACCAACCCCACGATCCTCGCGAGAGAGGGCGGCGACGTCCTCTCCCGCCTTCGTGAGATCCGTTCGATCATCGGGGATAAAATGGAGCTTCACGTACAGGTCATGGAGACCGAGTACGAAAGGATCTTAGAGGAGGCCGAGGCGATCGTTTCTTTCCTCGGCACCAAGGAAAACACCTTTATCAAGATCCCCGCGACCCCCGTTGGGCTTCGTGCCACGCGTGAGCTTTCCTCGCGCGGCTACGGGATCACGGTGACCGCGATCCTTTCGGCGGGGCAAGCGTTGGTAGCCGCAAACGCGGGCGCCTCGTACGTCGCCCCCTACGTCAGCCGTCTTGAAAATATCTCCTCAAACGGGGTAGAGACGGTTTCCGAGATCCAAGCCGTTTTTGATGCGGGCGCCTATAAGACCGAGGTCCTGGCCGCCAGCTTCAAGACCGCGCGCGAGGTGCTGGAGATCGCTCTTACGGGCGCCGGCGCCGCCACCGTCTCACCTGACGTTATGAAGTATATGATGGCGCACACCAATACCGATACCTCGATCATCACCTTCCACAACGATTGGGGTAGGGCCTTTGGCGGCCGCTCGATCTTAGACTTCTTGAATGACCGGTAAAAGAAACGCAAGGCCCTGCCGCTCGGCAGGGCTTTTTTGCGGTAAAAGGTTTTTGCGTCGCGCCTTCTTTACAAAGAAAAGCAATAAAAAACTTTACAAAGCGGAAAAAGTATGTTATACTATCCCTATCTTAATTTAGCATGGAAAAGGAGAGACGGATGAAGCCCTTTTTAATGTCCGAAAAAATGGCCCGCGTTCACTCGGATATACGCGGCCCGATATACGTGGAGGCGCTTAGGATGCAGGCCGAGGGAACGCCGATCTTAAAGCTGAATACGGGAAATCCCGGCAGCTTCGGCTTCACGATGCCCGAAAGCATCAGAAAGGCGCTTTTGCAAGGGGCTGAGCGCGCCGTCCCTTATTGCGATTTCCGCGGGATGGAGGAGGCGCGGCAAGCGATCCTCGATTATCACCGCAGCCGCGGCATTGAAAACGTGGGGATGGATAACATCTTCATCGGCAACGGCGTCAGCGAGGTCGTTACCATGGCGACCGCGGTTGTTTTGCATCAGGGAGATGAGATCCTTATCCCTTCGCCCAGCTACTCACTTTGGACGAACTGTGCCTATCTTGCGGGGGCAGAGCCGGTCTTTTACCGCTGTGACGAAGAGTCGGAATGGTATCCCGACGTAGACGATATTGCCTCAAAGATCACAAGCAAGACCAAGGCGATCGTTCTCATCAACCCCAACAACCCGACGGGGGCGGTATATCCCGACGAGATCACCGAAAAGATCGTAAAGCTTGCCAAAAAGCATAACCTTTTGATCTTTTCCGACGAGATCTACGACCGCTTGGTGATGGACGGAAAAAGCTTTACCTCGGTGGCCTCGATCGCGCGCAACGATTGCGTTGTCATGACCTTTAACGGCCTTTCGAAATCCCATTGCCTGTGCGGCTTCCGCTGCGGGTGGGTACTGATCTCGGGAACCCCCGCTTGCTACGACGAGATCATGCAGGGCATGGTCAAATACGCCTCGATGCGCCTTTGCGGTAACGCCCTGACGCAGCTGGTCATTCCCGCCGCCTTGAACGACAGCGACAGTACCAAGCAAATGATCACCCCCGGCGGCCGCCTTTACGAGCAAAGGGAAGCGGCGATTCGCGCCATTTCCCGTTACGAAACGCTTTCGGTGGTGAAGAACAGCGCCGCCTTCTATATCTTCCCGAAGATCAATACGAAGCTTTGCCATATCACCGACGATAAGAAATTCGCGATGGATCTTTTGAAATCAAAGCACGTTCTGATCGTTCCCGGCAGCGGCTTTGACTATCACGAAAGCCCGCACTTCCGCGTCGTTATGCTGCCGAAGGCGCAAACGCTTTATAAAGCGATGTGCGATATCGGCGACTTCCTTTCCACCTATTCGCAGGATTGAAAAGCATAGAAAAAAGAGAGAAAAACCTTCTCTCTTTTTTTCTTATAAAGGGAAGCAAAAGAGAAAAAGATAAACTTATCGGGAAACCATTGAAAAAAAGAAAAAAAGTCGGTATAATAAGTAAGGAACGTTTTTATTTACAAATAAAGGAGAAGGAACATGGCAAAAATTCTGATCTGCCCCGCCAAATACGTACAGGGCGCGGGTGAAATGGCAAGACTGTACGATTACGCGAAGAACTACGGAAAGAACGCGCTGGTGCTGATTTCCGAATCGGGCTACAAGCGCATCGGCAAGATGCTGGAGGAAGGCTTCGCCGGTAAGGACGTTGCCCTTACCTTCGATTATTTCAACGGCGAATGCTCGAAGAACGAGATCAACCGCCTCATCGACGTCGTAAACGATCGCGGCTGCGATATGGTGATCGGTGTCGGCGGCGGTAAGATCCTCGATACCGCCAAGGCGGTCGCGACCCTTTGCAAGACCCCGGTTCTCATTTGCCCCACCATCGCCTCGACCGACGCGCCCTGCAGCGCCCTTTCGGTCATTTACACCGATGAAGGCGTATTTGAGGAATACTTCTTCCTGCCGAAGAACCCCGATCTCGTCTTAATGGATACCGATATCATTACCAAATCCCCCGCCCGTCTGACGGTTTCGGGTATGGGTGACGCCCTGGCCACCTACTTCGAAGCGCGCGCGGTTGCCGCGAAGGATGCGGGCACCTGCGCCGGTGGAAAGGTCACGTCGGCGGCCTTGGGACTTGCCGAGCTTTGCCTTACCACGCTGCTTGAAGAGGGTGTAAAGGCCAAGCTTGCCCTGGAAGCGGGCGCTTGCACCGAGGCGGTTGAGAAGGTGATCGAGGCCAATACCCTGCTTAGCGGCATCGGCTTTGAAAGCGGCGGCCTTGCGGGCGCGCACGCCATTCACAACGGTCTTACCGTTCTTTCGGATTGCCACGGCATGTGCCACGGCGAAAAGGTCGCCTTCGGTACGATCACCCAGCTGATGCTGGAGAACGTACCCGAAGAAGAGCTTTCGGAGATCGTTGAATTTTGCATCGAGCTGGGGCTTCCCGTAACCTTTGCCGAGCTTGGGCTCCTTGAGGTTACCGATGAAAAGCTGATGGCAGTAGCCAAGGCGGCCTGCGCCGAGGGCGAGACCATTCACAACCTGCCCTTTGAGGTCACCCCCGAGAAGGTGGCCGCCGCCCTGCGCGCCGCAGATGCCTACGGCCGCTATATGCTGGGCGTTTGATCGCAACCGCCCCTTGTAACGGGGGATCTTTCCCCGGGGAGAAGCCATGAAAGAAACCATCGTAAGGGCGCTGCATAGCGGCGCCTACCAAAGCCTTTTTGAAAAGCTTTACGGCGAGGCGGCGGCGCTTGCCCCCGCCCGCTACGAAGCGGCGATTCATGCGTTCGTAAGCCTATATGGCGACGGCGAGATCTCGCTTTTCAGCGCCCCCGGCCGCTCGCAGATCCGCGGCAACCATACCCACCACCAGAACGGTGGCGTTTTGGCGGCGGCCATCAGTGTCGATATGCTGGCCGTGGCAAGAAAAACCGACGGAAAAGAGATCCGCATCACCTCGCGGGGCTATAAGCCCTTTACGCTCTCGCTTGACAGCCTTGCGCCAAACGAAGCCGAATTCGGCACCACCGAAGCGCTGGTACGCGGGGTCTTGGCGGGGCTTTCCTCGCGCGGCTACCGCATCGGCGGCTTTGACGCGTATATCGACGGCGCGGTGCCCGCGGGCTCGGGCTTATCAAGCTCGGCGGCCTTTGAGATCTTGATCGGCACGCTTCTTTCGGGTCTTTATAACCAAGGAAAGGTCGATTACAAGACCTTGGCTGTTATCGGGCAAGAGGCCGAGAATACGTATTTCGGAAAGCCGTCGGGTCTGCTTGACCAGATGGCCTCTGCTTGTGGTGGGCTCGTCTTTATCGATTTCTTCGATAAAAAGAACCCTTACGTCGAGGCGCTCTCGGTTGATCTTTCCGCCCTTGGCTATGGCTTGGCCGTGGTCAACACCGGCGGCTCTCACGCCGACCTTACCGATGAGTATGCGGCTATACCGCGCGAAATGAAGCAGGTATCTTCGCACTTTGGTAAAGAAAACTTGTCAGAGGTTTCGAAGGAAGATTTTTTGCGAGAGCTTCCCGCATTGAGGGGGAGCCTTTCCGATCGCGCTCTTTTGCGGGCGATGCACTTTTTCCTTGAAACCGTACGCGCCAAGGAGGAGGCCGCGCTTCTTTCCCGTGGGGATATGGAGGGCTTTTTGCGCCTTGTCAAGCAATCGGGCGATTCCTCCTTTAAATACCTTCAAAATCTATACGCCCCCAAAAACGCTTGCGAGCAGGGGCTTCCCCTCGGCTTAGCGCTTA
This sequence comes from Eubacteriales bacterium, assembly GCA_045661285.1. Taxonomy (GTDB): domain Bacteria; phylum Bacillota; class Clostridia; order Oscillospirales; family CAG-272; genus UBA1740. The sequence continues at coordinate 7,459 of JAZRFI010000035.1, forward strand.
CCGAGGAGCTTCTTCGGGGCGAGGGGGCCTGCCGCGTGCACGGCGGCGGCTTTGCCGGGACGATCGAGGTCTTTTTGCCTCTTTCTATGAAAGAAGGCTACAAAAAGGCGATCGAAGCGGTGTTCGGAGAGGGCAGCTGCCTTTTCCTTTCGATAAGACCCTACGGTGGGATAGAGGTCCTACCGCAAAAACAGTAACAACAAAGATAAGGAGTTTTTTATTATGGCAGAAATTTTTGAGATCATCATGGTCGTCAGCTTCGGGGTCTCGTGGCCTCTTAACGTGATGAAGTCCTATCGCGCGAGAACCACGAAGGGCAAAAGCCTTGCCTTTTTGCTTCTCATTTTCGTCGGGTACATATTCGGGATCACCTCTAAGCTGATCTCGCCCTCTTACAAATGGTACGTCCTCTTCTTCTACGTTTTGAACCTTGTGATGGTAGGGGCCGACCTTGTGATGTACGCGCGCAATTATCGCCTCGATAAGAAGCGTGAAGAAAAATAAAAAGATAAGGGGTCTTGCCTTGGCAAGCCCCTTTTTTATTGAAAATAAAAAAATTGTAAAAAATAAAGGCAACGCCTTGAAGAAAAGGCTTCCTTCGTGGTATAATATTCCACACGTAACGTAAAACTTTATACCGAGGTGGACTTTTTTAGTTATGAACGGAGAAATTTTAACGACGCTGATTGCGACCGCGCTTGGCGTTGGGGGCGCGACGGTTATCGGGGCGCTTCTCGGCCTTTTCTTTAAAAATATCTCGCATAAGATCAGCGATACCGTCCTGGCCTTCGCCTCGGGCGTTATGCTGGCGGCGGCGGTCGTGGGGCTGATCCTGCCCTCGCTTTCCTACAGCGAAGGCAAGATCACCGCGCTTCTTGTAACCATCGCGGGGCTTTTTTGCGGCGCGCTTTTCCTCAATTTTTTAGATAAGGCGTTGCCCCATCTGCATAACTTCGCGGGGATCGATGAGGAAGCGCATCCCGAGATCAACAAAGAGGTCAATCGCGTATTGCTGTTCGTTTTGGCGATCGGTATCCATAACCTGCCCGAGGGGATTGCCGCGGGCGTCAGCTTCGGCACGGGGGATCTTTCGGCGGCCCTTACGGTCTCCATCAGCATCGCCCTGCAGAATATTCCCGAGGGGATGGTTATCATCGGGCCGATGCTGGCGGCGGGCATTTCGCATAAGCGTACCTTCCTGATCGCCCTTATGACGGGGCTCGTCGAGGTGGTCGGCACCTTCTTCGGCTTCTTTGCCGTACAGATCTCCACCGCGATCCTGCCCTTTGCCCTTGCCTTTGCGGGCGGCACCATGCTCTACGTTATCAGCGACGAAATGATCCCCGAGACCCACGCCCACGGCCACCAGCGGGGCGCGACCTATGCGCTGCTTGCGGGGTTTGCTTTAATGCTTTCAGTAGACTTTCTTCTTGGATAAACGGCGCAGAAACCGTTTTTACAGCAAAGAGCGATTTCGACTTAGGCGGTTCGACGTAGGTGTCTGCGTCTGCGACGTCTGCGCGCGCCCTACGCCTTGCTCTGCGCCGTTTCTTTGGCGCCCAAACCGTTTCTTTGACGAATGAGTTTTTAGAAAAAGAAAAATATATAAACCGAAATCAATAAGGAGGAAAAGTCATTGACCTTTCACAACAAAAGCACCGAAGAAGCGTTAAGCGCGCTTCATACCGATGCCGCCGCGGGGCTTAGCGCCGAGGAGGCCGCGAAAAGGCTTTCGGAGGTAGGCGAAAACAAGCTTCGCGAAAAGAAAAAGAAGACCATGCTTCAACGCTTCCTGGCCCAGTTCAAGGATGCGATGATCCTGATCCTCATTGCCGCCGCGATCGTTTCCTTCGTGATCGCCTGCGTTGAAGGAAACCCGATGGAATTCTTTGAGCCCGCCCTCATTCTTCTTATCGTTATCCTCAATGCCGTGATGGGCGTTATGCAGGAAAGCAAGGCGGAAAAGGCACTGGATGCCTTGAAGAATATGTCTGCCCCCCACGCCCGCGTTATCCGTAACGGGCAGGAGACGGTGGTAGACGCTTCGACCCTTGTTCCCGGGGATATCATTCGTTTGGAGGCCGGGGATTTCGTCCCCGCCGACGCGCGCCTTTTGCAATCGTCGAGCTTAAAATCCGAGGAATCGGCCTTAACCGGTGAATCGGTCCCCTCCGAAAAGGACGCTACCGCCGAGGTAAAGGAAAACGCCCCGATCGGTGACCGCACCAATATGGTCTTCTCGGGCTGCAGCATTACCTACGGCACGGCGGTGGCCGTCGTTACCGCCACGGGTATGGATACCGAAATGGGTAAGATCGCCAACCTGCTGGACAACGAGGCCGACAGCGAGACCCCCTTGCAGCAAAAGCTCGCGCAGCTCGGTAAGTATCTTGGCTTGATGGCCCTTGCCGCTTGCGCCGTGATCTTCGTTGTGGGTCTTGTTAACGAGATCCCGCCGCTTGAAATCTTTATGACCGCCATTTCGCTGGCTGTATCCGCCATTCCCGAGGGAATGCCCGCGATCGTTACCATCGTTCTTTCGATCGGCGTACAGCGCATGGTCAAAAAGAACGCCCTGATCCGCCGTCTGCCCGCGGTTGAGACCTTGGGAAGCGCCTCGGTCATTTGCTCGGATAAAACCGGTACCCTGACCCAGAACCGCATGACCCTTACCCGCGCTTACGCCGAGGGGGTGGGGATCGAGGATATCTCCTCGGAAAACGGAGAAGCGATCAAAAAGCTTCTTTACTACGGCTCGCTCTGCTCGGACGGCACGGTCGTTTTTGAAAACGGGGGCGAAACGCATATCGGTGACCCCACCGAGACCGCGATCGTCTTGGCCGCCCATAAGAACGGCTACCCGAAGGAAGAGATCAACCGCCTCTATCCCCGTATCGCGACCCTGCCCTTTGACTCTGACCGTAAGCTGATGTCGACGGTCAACGAGATCGACGGCAAGAAGATCGTTATCGTTAAGGGCGCCTTTGATATGATGGCCGAGCGCTGTGTTGCGGGCGATCTTGATAAGGCGAAGCAGATCACCGAGGAAATGAGCCGCGACGCTCTGCGCGTTTTAGCGGTCGCTTATAAAGAAATTGAAGAGCTGCCCGAATCGCTTACCAGCGAAACGCTGGAAAGCGGGCTTACCTTTATGGGTCTTGTCGGTATGATCGACCCGCCCCGCCCCGAAGCCAAGGAAGCGGTAGCGGTCTGCCGCCGCGCCGGCATTAAGCCCGTCATGATCACGGGTGACCACGTCGTTACCGCCTCGGCGATCGCCAAGGAGCTGGGCATTCTGGAAGAGGGCGACCGCGCCATTACGGGCGCCGAGCTGGATCTGATGAGTGACAGCGAGCTGGACGCCGCCGTTTCCTCGATCTCGGTCTACGCCCGCGTTTCGCCCGAAAACAAGATCCGCATCGTCAAGGCCTGGCAGCGGAAGGGTCAGGTCGTTTCCATGACGGGTGACGGTGCCACCGACGCCCCCGCCTTAAAGGCCGCCGACATCGGCTGTGCCATGGGTATCACGGGTACCGACGTCGCCAAGGGCGCCGCCGATATGACGCTGACCGACGATAACTTTGCCACGATCGTTGACGCGGTCGAGGAAGGGCGCGGCATCTACGCCAATATCCGTAAGGTGGTCGGGTTCCTGCTCGGCACCAACATCGGTGAGGTCATCACCGTCTTTGCCGCGATGCTGCTCTGGCATACCACGCCGCTTCTTTCGATGCAGCTGCTTTGGATCAACCTTGTGACCGACAGCTTGCCCGCCATTGCCCTTGGTATGGAGGCGGTCGAAAAGGACGTTATGTACCGCAAGCCGAAGCCGAAGGATGAGGGCATCTTTGCCCACGGGCTCGGCCTTCGCGTTGCCCTGCAAGGCTTTATGTTCGCGATTCTGACGCTTGTTGGCTTCGTCGTCGGCACCGGTCTTCCGCTTGCCGATATCTTCGCCGGCGCGCTTCGTACCAACGACGTGGCGCTTCAAGGCGGGCAGACCCTGGCCTTTATGGTGCTGTCTCTTACCCAGATCGTGCAAGCCTTCAATATGAGAAGCGAGCATTCGCTCTTTAAGGTCGGCTTCTTCACCAACCGCAATCTGAACCTTGCTTCGCTTGCCTCGGTCTTGATGGTCGCCCTCGTGCTCTTTACCCCCGTTGGCACCATCTTCGGTCTTAAATACCTTAAAGCCACCCAGTACCTCATCGGCCTTGGCCTGATCCTTGTGCCGCTTGTGGTCATGGAATTTTCCAAAAAGTTTGGGCTTATCAAGCACCAGCATTGATAAGCAACAGCAATAAGAAAAAGAGCAGAACCTCGGTTCTGCTCTTTTTTCGTAAGGGGGAAGTTCCGCTTTCATCGGCAGCCCCCTGCTTTTTTATAAGGTTATTTCAGCTTGGCCGTCTTTTGGTAGGCCGCCGTTACGGCGGACATAACCGTCGCGCGGAAGGCACCGTCTTCAAGCGCCTTGACCCCTTCGATGGTGGTGCCGCCGGGGCTGCATACCGCGTCCTTTAATTCGCCGGGGTGGCGCCCGCTTTGCAAAAGCATCTCCGAGGCGCCGCGAAGCGTTTGCGAGGCGTAAAGCAAGGCCTTATCGCGCGGAAGACCGCACGAGACCGCCCCATCCGCCAGCGCTTCGGCAAAGAGATAAACGAAAGCAGGTCCGCAGCCCGAAAGCGCGCCGCCCGCGTCGATCAACCCCTCGGGGATACGGTCAAAGCGACCCGCCGCCGAGAAAACGGTAAGAAAGCCCTCGATATCCGTATCGGTCGCCTCTTCGTTCGCGGTATAAAGGATCATGGCTTCGCCAACCGAGGCGGGGGTATTCGGCATAATACGGATGACGGGGCAAGCAAGCCCCGCGTTTTTCTCTAAGGCTTCAAGCGTTACGCCCGCCGCCATGCTGATCAGCGTGAAGCGGCTTTTCTTTTTAAGAAGAAGCGGACGAATTTCGTCAAAAAGCGCGCGGATCCCTTGGGGCTTGACCCCCAGGACGATGTAATCGGCTCTCTCTACCAGCTCGCTAAGCGAAGCGGCGTTGGCCGAAAGCGAAGCGCAAAGAGAGCT
>JAZRFI010000036.1:0-6604 GCA_045661285.1 Eubacteriales bacterium
AAGAAGCGGTCTTCGGCTGTAAAAAGGATATTTCCTTTAACCATATCGAAGCCTGCTCCGAGTGTCACGGAAGCGGCGCGGAAAAGGGTACCGCCCCCGAGATCTGCCCCACCTGTAAGGGGAGCGGTCAGGTCACGGTTCAGCAGCAAACGCCCTTTGGCGTGATGCGCTCTGCCCGCGCTTGCTCGGCCTGCCGCGGCAAGGGTACGATCGTCAAGGATCCTTGCAAGAACTGCCGCGGAAGCGGGTACGTCAAGCTGACAAAAAAGCTTTCGGTCACGATTCCCGAGGGCATCAACCATGGCGAGCAGATCTGCCTGCGCGGCGAGGGAGACGCAGGGCGCAACGGCGGCCCCAGCGGCGATCTTTATATTGAGATCCGCGTACGCCCGCACAGCTTCTTCACGAGAGAGGGCACGACCCTTACCTGCGAGATCCCGCTGACCTTTGCGGAAGCCGCACTTGGCGCCGAGATCGAGGTTCCGTTAGCAGACGGAAAGACCACCACCTACAAAATCCCCGAGGGCCCCCAGCCCGGCACCGCCTTTACCCTTCGCGGAAAGGGCGTTAAGGAGGTTCGAAGCAACCGCCGCGGCGATCTTATCTTTACCGTAACCGTCGAGGTGCCGCGTGCCCTTAACGAAAAGCAGAAGGAGCTGCTTTCCGCCTTTGCCAAAAGCTGCGGCGAAAGCAACAACACCAAAAAGACCTCCTTCTTCCAAAAGCTGAAAAATTCGTTTAAATAAAAGAAAGAGGATTTGACTAAACTGTCAAGTCCTCTTTTTTTGTTTGTGATTATGCCAAAATACGAAGCCCGGGCGCGCGGATTTGATGCAGAAATCGCCGATCGCGCCCCGAAGCCGTACAAAGGTACGGCGAGAGTTAGCGCCGCCAAAAAGCTAAAAGCATTTTGGCAAGCGGTGTCGCCCAAAGCGCGAGCGGGCAGAGTCGAGCAAGCGCAGGCGAAAGGACGCGACACACGACGGCGACAGAGCAAAAGCGAGCGGTGATAGAAAAGGAAAACAGTAAAAAAGGGAGAAGAAAAATTCTCCCTTTTTCATTTTTCCTCCCCGCGGATATGGTCAAAACGCGCGCTCATTCTCATTCGCTTCGTTTTTCCCTATCCTTGGGGTATCGCTTCGCAAAAAAGCCACAACGTGGCTTTTTTGCTTGCTCACCCTTTCCTTTTCGGTTATACGCAAATACGAAGCCCGAATCAGCGGGCGGCGACGTTGAAGCCTACCCAATAGCTGTCGATATAGGTCTGATTGACGGCGATGAACTCGGCCTTGAAGCCACGCTTCGCGGCGTCGGCCTCGATTTTGATCTCACTTTCGATCGCCGCGGTCTTTTCCACCAAGGATTCCAGCACCACGCGAGCGTTGTTCATCGAAAGCTGCAGGGAATTTTCGATCACCAGAAGCGTCGCCTCAGCGGCTTCCTTGGCCGCCTCGAAGGCCCGCTCAGCTGCCGCTAAGTCGGTCTTAAAGGCGTAGAGCTCCTCCTTTGGCATCTCGGCAAGCCTTGCCGAAAGCAACGCTTTCTTTGCCCTTATCAGCTCGTCCATTTTTTGACGATAGGGGCTGTCCTCGGACAAAAACGCCTCTTGATAGGCTTCCCTAAATTTCTCATGCTCCTCGGCGACCGCCTCGATCCGATTGCGTATCGGGGTAAGCGGCGTCGAAGCCGGCAGGTTTGGATCGCTCTCGACGATTTCGAAATACACCGAAAGCTCGGCCTGCTGTATCGCAAGCGTGCGGTCGCTGTAATAGAATTCCTTCAATTCCTCGCTAAGAAACGCCTCGGTCTCGGCGCGGCTTTCCTTCAAAAGCGCGATCAGCTCTTCCTCGGTAAGGACGTTGATCTCGGGGGCGGAAAGCTCTCGCATGCAGTCGCTGACCAGCTCGCAAAGGTCTTGCTTCGTCAAGACCTCGTCAAGCTCGACCTCTATCGAAGCACCAAGCGAAGCGATCTTTTCTTCAGCCGCCTTCTTCACCGATCGATAGATCTCCTCGGCCGAGTCACCCGAAAGTTCAATCTCCAACTCTGCCTCCCCGTCGGCGTTACGGTCAAAGCCGTTGCGGTGGCAAAAATCCAAAAAGAGTGTGGCCGCCTCCTCGGCACTCTTGCCCTTGAACTCTACGTTGGCAACGACGGCGTTCCCCTCGTCGTTTTGCGCGTTGGCATAGAGGACCCGGTTCTCCCCATCAAGAATCAGCTCGATCTCAGGATTGAGCGAAAGCGTCATCAGCTTTTCCTTCCCGTCTCCCCCACCGCCGCAGGATGAAAACAGCAGAAGGCATAAAACGGCAGCTATAAGTAAAACGGGGATCAAAAGTCTTTTCTTCATGCAAAATTCCTCGTCTTTCTTCTTTATTCCTCCTATATCGGGGGGTATCTTCATTATACCATAGAAAAAAAGAGGGCGCAAGCCAAGAGCCTTCTCTTTTTACACTTTTGTTACAATCGGGCGCTCTTTTAAAAAATGGAAAGTTTTGCTTACAAAATTATTGTCTTCCCTCTCGCGAAAGAAGCTCTACGCGCGGTAGAGCCGCCCTCTCCCCCGTTTCTATTCCGCGGAATTTTGCTTCGGGTGCTTTTTTCGGCACGGGCTGGTATAATGATTTCGTTCGCCAAACGGCAAAAAAGAAAAGGAGAAAAACCATTATGAAGCATACCTTATATAAGCCGGAGCCGGTTCTTTCTATCCGCTCTATGGTTGAGAACGCAACCAACAAGGCCCCCGACGCCATCGCTTATAAATATAAAAAGGATCACGAGGTGATCTCGGTCACCCGTCGCGAATTCTACGAAACCATTGAAGGGCTCGGCGCCGCCCTTACGGCGCGCGGCTTCGGCTCTGCCCATATCGCCTGCATCGGCGAAAATTCTTACCCTTGGATCGTTACCTACCTTACCGCCCTGATGAGCGCGGGGGTCTACGTACCGCTTGATAAAGAGCTTTCGCCCGATCAGGTCGTCTTTTTATTGAATGACAGCGATGCAAGGATCGTTTTCTGCGATGAAAAATGGCTTGCCCGCCTTAAAGAAAAAGAGAGCGAGCTGCCCCATATCGAATACTTCGTTTGCTTTGATTCCCCCTGTCACGAGGAAAAGGTCCTTTCCTTTTCCCGCCTGATCGAAGAGGGCACCGCCCTATCGAAGGAAGAATTTGACGGCTTGCAAAGCGACCCCGGGGCGATGAAGGACCTTGTGTATACCTCGGGCACCACGGGGGTTGCCAAGGGCGTTATGCTGACCGAGAAGAATCTTATCAGCGGCGTTTATTACGGCCTACAGGTTTCTACCATCTACGGCTGCGGCCTTTCGGTTCTGCCCTATAACCACACCTATGAGGCGGTTTGCGATATTTTGGTCGCCATTCACGCGGGGGTCACGCTTTGCATCAACGATTCGCTTCGTAAGGTGCAGGAGAACATGAAGCTGTTCCACCCCGATTACATTTACCTCGTCCCCATGTTTGCCGAGCATTTTTACAACGTCATTCAAGCGAATATCGACAAGCAGGGAAAGCGCGGGGCCTTCCGCTTCGCGATGGGGCTTTCGCGCTTCTTGCGCTTCTTCGGCATAGACGTACGGCGTAAGCTTTTTGCCTCGGTCCACCGTGAGTTCGGCGGAAAGCTTCGCAAGATCGTATGCGGCGGCGCGCCGATCCGTGCGGATATCGGGAAATTCTTTGATGCCATCGGCCTGCCGATGACCGGCGGATACGGCATCACCGAATGCTCTCCCCTTGTATCGGTCAACGATGAAAAATGCAACAACTTTTCTTCGGCGGGTCACCGTCTTCCCTGCCTTGAGTGGCGGATCGAAAGCCCCGACGGAGATGGGATCGGCGAGATCTGCGTGAAGGGCGACGTCGTTATGAAGGGCTATTATAAGCGCCCGGATCTTACCGCCGAGGTGCTTCGCGACGGATGGTTCTACACGGGTGATTTCGGCTATATCACGAAGAACGACGAGATCGTGATCACCGGTCGGAAGAAGAATATCATCGTTCTTTCCAACGGCAAGAACGTATACCCCGAGGAGCTGGAGGGGTATATCCAACCGCTTTCCGACGTTTGCGAGGTGGTTTGCAGCGGCGTGAAGAACGAATTCGGGCAGAGCGTTGCCCTGCGCGCCGAGATCTTCCCGGTAGAGGGGTGCGAAAAGAACGAGGCCGCCTTCCTTAGTGACGTGCGCGCGGCGATGCAGGAGCTGCCGCATTATAAGCAGATCGCCGAGGTCACGCTTCGCAGCGAGCCCTTCCCCAAGACCGCCACGAAAAAGATCAAGCGCTAAAAGGGAAAATATAAAAAAGAGATGCGAATTTCGCATCTCTTTTTTGTTTGACCTTATTGGGGGATCTCCTCCATCACGAAGGCTTCAAGAATATCGCCTTCCTTAATGTCGTTAAAGCGATCCAGGCTGATACCGCACTCGTAGCCGGCGGCAACCTCCTTCGCGTCGTCCTTAAAGCGGCGAAGCGAGGAGATCTTGTCTTCGGCGATAACGGCACCGTCACGCACGATACGGATCTGCGAGGCTCTTGTGATCTTACCGTCCTGCACGTAGGAGCCGGCGATGGTACCGACGCTCGATACGTGGATGATCTGGCGGACCTCGGCGTGGCCCAGGAGGTTCTCGCGGAATTTCGGGGCAAGCATACCCTTCATCGCGGCCTCGATCTCCTCGATGCACTCGTAGATGATGCGGTAGGTGCGGATCTCGACCCCGTCACGCTTCGCGGAATCAAGCGCGCCCTTATCGGGACGGACGGCAAAGCCGATGATGATAGCACCCGAGGCCTTGGCAAGCATAACGTCGCCCTCGGTGATCCCACCGACGGCGGTATGGATCACGCTGACCTTGACCTCTTCATTGGAAAGCTTCAAGAGCGAGGCCTTGACCGCCTCGGCAGAGCCGGCAACGTCGGCCTTAATGATGATGTTAAGCGTCTTCATCCCCTCCTTCATCTGCGAGAAGAGGTCGTCAAGGCTGACCCTGGCGTTGGCGCGGAACTGCTCTTGCTTGGCTTCGTCGCGGCGCTTTTCAGCCAGCGAGCGGGCCATTCTTTCATCTTCAACGGCGTTGAATTCGTCACCCGCCTCGGGGATATCCGAAAGACCGATGATCTCAACCGGCACGCCGGGGCCGGCTTCCTTGATCTGCTGACCCTTATCGTTGATCATGGCGCGTACACGGCCGACCGAGGTACCGGCGATCACGATGTCACCGGCGTAGAGCGTACCGTTCTGTACAAGCACCGTGGCGACCGTACCGCGGCCGTGGTCAAGACGCGATTCGATGATCACGCCCTTGGCGCGGCGGCGGGGGTTGGCCTTCAGCTCTTTGACCTCGGCCACCAAGAGAACGTTTTCAAGCAGCTGCTCGATACCCATACCGGTCAAGGCGGATACGGGAACGCACATAACGTCACCGCCCCACTCCTCGGGTACGAGATCGTATTTGGTCAGCTCTTGCATAATATTGTCGGGATTGGCGGTGGGCTTATCCATCTTGTTGATCGCAACGATGATATCGATCCCCGCGGCCTTGGCGTGGTTGATCGCCTCGACCGTCTGGGGCATGATGCCGTCGTCGGCGGCAACGACGAGGATCGCGATATCGGTGGATTTCGCGCCTCTGGCACGCATGGCGGTAAAGGCCTCGTGGCCGGGGGTATCTAAGAAGGTGATGGTCTCGCCGTTGATCGTGACCTGATAAGCGCCGATGCCCTGTGTGATACCGCCCGCTTCGCCCTTGGTTACGTTGGTATGGCGAATGGCGTCAAGCAGCGAGGTCTTACCGTGGTCAACGTGACCCATAACGCACACGACGGGGGTACGCTTTTCAAGGCTCTCGGGCGCGTCCTCGGCCTCGTTAAAGAGCTTTTCTTCGATGGTGACCTTGATCTCCTTGGTGGCGATCGCGCCGACCTCGTCGGCAATCAGGTACGCCGTATCGTAGTCGATGGTTTGGTTGACCGAGGCCATAACGCCCATCAGCATCAGCTTTTTGATGATCTCGGCGCTGGTCTTTTTCAGGCGCGAGGCAAGCTCGGAAACCGTGATCTCCTCGGGAATCGTGATCGAAAGCGGCTTCTTCTTGGCCTTTTCCAGCTGGGCCTTGCGAAGCTTCTCTTGGGCCAAGCGCTCTTTTTCCTTAGCGTTCTTGTTGCCCATATTGCGGTTATCCTGCTTTTTCAGCTTCTGTCTTTCCTGATGCAGGTCGCTGACACCCGAGGAATATTTATCGATCGCATCGTACTTCGAAAGATCGACGTGGCTCGTACGGGTATCGACCACGCGGGTGCTGCGGGTGGCGTTGACGTATTCGCCGTCCCCCATCACCTTAAAGCCGCCCTTAACGCCTTCCTTTTGGGGAAGGGGCTGCTGCGGGCGCTTGTTATCGGGGCGCTTTTGCTCTTGCTTCTTCGGCTCGGCCTTTTTCGCATCCTCAAAGGGCTTGCTGTTCTCAAAGCGGCTGAAGCGATCGACCGGCGCCTTCTTCTCGGTGTGATAGGTGCGCGGCTTTTCTTCCTTCTTCGGCTCCTCGGCCTTCGGGGTCCCCTCCTTCTTTAAGTCGGATCGTAGCCATG
>JAZRFI010000037.1:0-6597 GCA_045661285.1 Eubacteriales bacterium
CTGAGCCCCAGCACCAGCCCCCTCACCCCCGCGCGCAAGCCCCCGAAGCGGCGGGCGATGAAAAAGACCGCCGCCACCGTAAAGCACGAGGAAAGAGAAAGCCCAAAAATCGAAAGCGAAGAAAGCGAAAAGCAAAAGGCGAAAAGAAGAGACAGCACCGAAAGCTCGGCAAGAGAGGGGGGCACGCGCCCAAAGATCTCTTTCCCCTTTCCGCGGCCGATCGAGATAAGATCGTAAAAGGTCAGCTTGGTTTCGTAGATCCCCACGAATAAAAAGGTAAAGAGCGTGGGGGCAAGAAGAGCGGCGGCCGCAAAAAGAAGCGTGTAGGTCTTAATGCCCGCGACCCCGATCTCGTAAAGGGCAAGCCCCGCGCCGACGAGCGTTGAAGCCAGCACCGAAAGCTCTGCCTCCTCCCGAAAAAGGAAGCCTTCTGCCTCTACCGTTTTTCCTTTTTTAAAAAGAGAAAACAAGACGCGAAGCATAAGTAAAAGGCAAAGCGAAAGCGAATAGCCCGCCCCCCCCCCGTAAAGCCGAAGCGAACCGAAAAGCGCCCCCAAAAAGGCGGGAATCACCCGCCGCCGCCTGGCGGCAACGTAGGAAAGCGCAAAGGGGTACATCCCGAAAAGAAGATGCGTTCTTGCAAAAAGAAGCCCGACACCGAATACGACGCAATCCAAAAGCAGCTCGACCCCAAGTCGCCCCCGATCCCCAAAAAACTCGGGAAAAAGCGCCGAAAGCCAACCGCTTCCCCCCGTTCTTCTCACTTCACTCGTTTGTTCCGCTTGCATTTTTATTCCTCCTTGTTTTTTAAAACCCAAGCCGCGGGGAAATCACTCCCTTTTTGCGGCCCTTTATCCGTTACTGTCATTTTATCAAAACAAGGCGCGCCTTTTTGTCGCACCCCGTAAGCAAAAGAATACTTTTTTTGTAGGATGGAAAGGATAGAGGGATAAGGGCGACGGAAAAAGAAAAAAGAGATCGTCTCTTGCAAAAAAAAGGGAGCTGTGCTACAATTAAGAGAAGCTCGCTTCGCATATATTGTAAGACGGGAACCCCGTTTCCCGCCACAACGCGAAGGGAGTGCTTATGAAAAAAACACTTATTCTTTTAGCCCTGATCCTACCGCTTCTTTTGTTCGGCTGCGCCCCCAAAGGGTCGCCGCTCGCCTTTTTCGAAAAGGACTTTCGGCTTTTGGCCACCTTTTCGCTTCCCGCCCTTTCCCTACGCGGAGAATGCGCCGTTAATGGGGACGGGGACGGCGTTATCACGCTTCTTGCCCCCGAATCGCTTTGCGGCGTGACGCTTTATAAAGAAGGAAACGAGGTGCGTTTCACCCTAAAGGGCGTTTCGGTCACGACGAAGGATACCCTTCTTTTTGACTTTTTCGCGCTGAAAAACGCAACGCTTACCGAAAAGAGGAAGGATGGAGAAAACGTTTTCCTTGTCGGTGTGGGTGAAAAAGGGCGCTTTGAGCTAACGCTTACCGCCGAGGGTGTTCCGCATCGCATCGTAACCGACGGGGGAACGCTTACCGTCGAATCGGTCCTGCCGTGAGCCGCCGCAACCTCCTTTCGGTCGATCTTTCGGCCTTGCAAGAAAATTACCGTGCGCTTCTTCGGTATCTTCGCCGCCAAAACCCCGCCTTGCGGGGGGTCATCTGCGTCGTAAAGGCCAACGCCTACGGGCAGGGGGCGTTGCCGATCGCAAGGGCGCTGATCGAGGCGGGGGCGACCCGCTTTGCGGTCTCCGATCTTTCCGAGGCGCTTGCCCTTCTTCCGGTTTGCCGGGGTGATCGGATCTTGGTTCTCGGCTATACGCCGCCCGAAGAAGCGCGGCTTGCCGCGCGGCACGGCATTGCGCTCACCGTGCATAGTTTGCTTTACGCAAATGAGCTAAAAAAGCGTTTAAAAGACCAAAAGTTAGCCATTCATATCAAGCTGAACAGCGGCATGAACCGCCTTGGCTTCTCTCTTTCTCCCCCCGATTTTTCGTCCTCTCTTCGCGATATCCTTTCGCTTCGGGGCGGCGGGCCGCTTTACCCCGTGGGGATCTATTCGCACCTTGCGAGCGCCGACGAACAGGACGGGCTGTGCGCGCTGCAAAAGCAACGCTTTCAAAAGGCCTATGCCGCGCTCTCCTTGGCGGGCATGAGGCTTACCGCGCATCTCGGCGCTTCGGCCGAGGGGCTTTATACGGGCGGGGCGCCCTATCCCCTTTGCCGCCTGGGGCTTTCTCTTTTCGGCTATGCGCCCGCCCCCTTACCGAGGGGGTTGAGGCTTACCCCCATCTCTACGCTCTCCTCGGTTCTTTCCCAGACCTATCTTCTCCGTAAAGGCGAGCGGGTCGGCTACGGCGGGGGCTTTGAAGCCAAGCGCGAAGAAAGGATCGGCATCCTTTCGCTCGGATACGCCGACGGGCTGCCGCGGGGCGCTGAGGGCGGCTTCGTCTATTATAAAAAAACGCCGCTCCCGCTTATCGGGCGCGTGTCGATGGACAGCGCCGCCGTTCTGCTTTCGGGCGCGCCCCCGATCCCCCCTTTTTCAAGGCTTCGCCTTTTTGGCAAGGATCCCGAAGAAATGCTGGCGCTTTGCCGCCATCTTAATACCATTCCCTACGAGCTTCTCGCGGGGCTTGGAAACCGAATTCACAGGAAGTACCGTTATGGAAATTCGTAAAAGCGGCCTCGTCATCCTTCATAAGGAGGCGGGCATGACCTCCCAGGGCGCCGTTTCGCGCGTGCGCCGTCTTTTCGGCGCCGACAAGGCGGGGCACACCGGAACGCTTGACCCCATGGCGACCGGCGTGTTGCCGATCCTTTTGGGGCGCGCCGTCAAGGCCAGCGATTATCTGATCACCTCGCAAAAGCATTATAGGGCCACCCTGCTCCTCGGGCTCACTACCGACACCGAGGATACGACGGGACAAGTTCTTACCACCCACAGCGGCCCTTATCCCGACGAAGAAACCGTCTTACAGACGGTCGCCTCCTTCCGCGGCGAGCAAGAGCAGATCCCCCCGATGTACAGCGCCTTAAAGCAGAACGGGAAAAAGCTTTGCGATCTGGCGCGGGCGGGCGTGACGGTAGAGCGCGAGGCTCGCCAAATCACGGTCTATTCAATCGTAGCCAAGCGGCTTTCCGAGGTCGAATACGATCTCGACGTCGTTTGCAGCAAAGGAACCTACATCCGCACGCTTTGCGCCGACATCGGCAAAAAGCTTGGCACCGGGGGCGCGATGAAGGCGCTTTGCCGCCTTTCGGCGGCAGGCTACACCCTAAAGGACGCCAAGACGCTTGATGAGCTGGGCGTCTTAAGTGAAGCGGAACGCGCCGCATGCCTGATCCCCGAGGAAGCGCTTTTCCCCTCCTTCGGGGCAACCACCCTCCCCCCGTTTTTTGCGCACCTTGCCCATTGCGGCGCCGAGGTATACCTCAAAAAGATCGGTCTTTCGGCCGAGGTCGGCGCCCGCTTCCGTCTGTATGACGAGGAGGGCTTCTTCGCCATCGGCGAGGTAAGAAAATTTGAAGAAGGGCTTGCAATCAAGCCAATTAAGCAATTTAGGTAAAGAAAACCTTACGAAAGGAGAAGACGATGGCGCACAGCTGGACCGCGGCGCAAAGCGCCGCCATCGCAACGCGTGACCGCACGCTGCTTGTCAGCGCGGCGGCAGGGTCGGGAAAGACCGCTACGCTTACCGAAAGAGTCATCTCCTCTCTTTTGGATCGGGATGACCCCACCACGCTCTCGCGCCTTCTTATCGTTACCTTCACCAACGAATCGGCCGCCGATATGCGAAAAAAGATCGCGCGCGCGCTTGACGCGGCGATCGAAGCGGACCCCGACAACCGCGCCCTGCGCGCCGAGCGGCTCTTGCTTCCCTCGGCCAAGATCTCGACCATTGACGCCCTTTGTAACCGCCTGCTTCGCCAAAACGCGAAGGAAGCGGGGCTTTCCCCCGACTATCGCGTAGCCGATACCGCCGAGGCGGCGCTTCTTTCCCGCGCGGTGATGGAAGAGCGGATCGAGCGATCCTACGCCGGTAAGGATCCCGAGAGGCTCTCCCAAGAGGACTTCTGCCTCTTGGCCGATACCTTAACGACCGCGGGAAGCGAAGGTGACCTTGCCGAGCTTTTGCTCTCTCTTTACGATAAGTTGCAAAGCGCGCCGCTCGGCATCCGCTTTATCAAAGAGGTCGCCGATTCCTACGAAAAGGAAGCCGCCTCTCCCTTTTATTCGTCACGCTACGGAAGGGCTATCAAGGAGAGCGTTCTTTCGGCGCTTTCTTCCTTTGCCGACCGTTATAAAGATCTTCTTTCCTTTTACCCCGAGGACGAGGGGATCGCCTCGCTTGCCCGCCGCCGCGAATATTTCCTTAGCGAATATCAAGGCCTTTCTTCGCTTCTTGCTTCTCTTCCCGACGAAGAGGACCCGAAGCGCCTTTTCGCGTGGGACAAGCTTCCCACCCTCCCCTCACTGATGGGAAAAGCGATCACCCAAGAGCTGAAGGATGCCGACGCGCCGATGGCGACCCTTCATAAAGACTACGCCGCTTATCTGAAAAAGATCAAGGAAAAGTATTTTTCCTATTCCAAAAAGGCGGCGAACGAGATTCTCCCTGCCACCGCCTCCTTCCTTCGCGCACTCTACGCCTTTTTCGAGGGCTTTGAAGAGGAGCTTACCGAAGAAAAGCGGCGGCTGAACCTTTGCTCGTTTGCCGATCTTGAAAGGCTCACCTACCGCTTGCTTGTTACCGAAGAGGGCGAAAAAACGCCTCTTGCGCGCGCGCTTGCCGAGGGCTTTGACGCCGTTTATATCGACGAGTTCCAGGACGTCAACGCCATTCAGTACGGCATTTTCAAGGCCCTTGCCAAAAAAGGAACGCTTTTTATGGTGGGGGATATCAAGCAAAGCATCTACTCCTTCCGCAACGCCGATCCCCGCATCTTCTCCTCGCTTCGCGAGGCGTATCCCGCGCTGAGCCGAGAAGAAAAGCAGGAGGAAGCCGCCCTCTTTTTCTCCGAAAACTTCCGATGCGACCGCCCGATCGTTGAGTACGTAAACACGGTGCTTGGCACTCTTTTCCGAAGCGCAAAGGGGCTTTTGCGCTACGAGGATGCAGACGATCTCGTCTTCTCCAAGAAGGGCGAATGTGGAAGCCACCCGGTTCGAACCCTTTTCTTTGAAAAAGCCAAAGCCGAGGAATCCGACGCAAGAGAAAACGATTTCCCCGCCGAATCGACCGACACGAAAGAAGGCGAAGAGGGGGAGGTCGAGGCGGCCGAGGCGGCCTTCGTGGCCGATGAGGTCGTGCGGCTTTTGCGCGAAGGGAAAAGAAACGACGGGCAAGCGATCCGCCCCGAGGATATCGCGCTCCTTTTCCGTTCCGCCTCGGCTATGCAAGCCTTCCGCCAAGCGATCGATGGGCGCTTTAAGACGGTCATCCGTAACACGGGCGACTTCTTTCTCAACCCCGAGGTGCTGTTGGCGCTTTCTCTTCTCAACACGATCGACAACCCGCGCCGCGACGTGTATTTGGCGGCCACGCTTCGTTCCCCGCTTTTCGGCTTTACGCTCGGGGATCTGATCGCGCTTCGCCAAAAAAGCAAGGACGCTTGCCTCTACGACGCCCTGCGCGCCTTTTGCGAGAGGCATCCCGATTTTGAAAAAGGAAAACGTTTTCTCTCTCAACTTAGGGCGTGGCGCAAGGAAGCCGAGGGCGTAGCCGTCGGCGAGCTTTTGCTGCGTGTTTTTCGCGACAGCGGGCTTTTGTATCTTTCGGGCGAGGGGGCGGACGGAAAGCACGAAAACCTTCTGCTGCTTTATAACTACGCGCGCACCTTCGAAGGGGCCGCTTACCGCGGGCTCTACAACTTTATCGCCTATATCAACCGCGTGATCGAAGAAAAGCGCACGCTTCTTTCCTCGGCCGAGGAGGCAGCGGTGGGCGCCGTCCGTATGATGACCATTCACGCCTCGAAGGGGCTTGAATTTCCGGTCTGCTTTTTATGCGACACGGGGCACGGCTTCAACCGCACCGATACAAGACAAAGCCTTCTTTACGAGAAGGAGATGGGGCTTGCCGTCCGCCTGCTTTGCCGCGGGGGGAGCGCCAAGGCCGAAAACCCGCTTCGCAACCTCTTTGCCGAGCGCATGAACGAGGCGGTCGCCGAAGAGGAGCTTCGTATTCTCTACGTTGCCCTGACCCGCGCACGAGAAAGGCTCTACGTAACGGGAAGCGGCAAGAATTTACAGAAAAAGCTTGATGAATGTAAAGAAACCTATACAACGTACGGTCGACGGGAGATTCTTTCCTCCTCCTCGTATATGACCTGGCTCTTACACCTTCGCGCAGTGACCGAGGGCGAGTGCTTTTCGCTGGTCAAGGCGGGCGAGCTTTCGCCCCGCGTATCCGAAGATTCGCCCACTGACGTATGCGCCGCGCCGCTTGACGAAGCCGAAGCTATGCGCCTTTTCGAGGCGTTTTCCGAAAATCTTTCCTTTATCTATCCCGATGAGGTTCTTTCGCGCCTACCCGAAAAGCTTTCGGTCTCCCGCCTTTCCCCCGCGGTTTTAGACGGTACCGAGGGCGAATGCGCGC
>JAZRFI010000038.1:0-27832 GCA_045661285.1 Eubacteriales bacterium
GGTTGCCGCGGCCGAGCTTGCGCCCATTTTGGGCGTTCGGGAATAAAAATTAAGAAAGACTTCAAAAAGAGGTCTTTCTTTTTCTTTATACTTATGATATACTATATTAATATCATATCGTTATTTGGAGGGTATCCATGAGTCAAAAAAAGGAACAGGTAAATCCCCGCCTCGGTAAGGTTGGTGGAGAAGCGCTGCTGGAGGGGGTCATGATGCGCGCGGGCACGCTTTGCGCCATCGCTTGCCGCCACGAGGATAAAAGCCTTGTGGTACGCGAAAAGACCTACGTTTCGGCGCGCAAAAAATATAAATTCTGCAATCTGCCTATCATTCGGGGCATCGTTTCGTTTATCGAATCGCTGCTTCTCAGTTATTCGTGCTTAACGATATCGGCCGAGGAATAGGCTGGTCTGTACGGGCCGGCAAAATTTGAAAAATGGTTTAAAAAGCACCTCGGTGTGCAGTTTTTTGACGTGTTGACCGTGTTTGCCATGATCCTTGGGGTGGGGCTTGCGCTGATGCTCTTTCTCGCCCTGCCGCGTGCTGTCGCCGGTTGGATCGAGGGGTGGTTTTCTATCTCGCTCGGCGTTTGGAAAAGCGCTGTGGAGGGCGGCCTAAAGATCTTGATCTTTATCCTCTATCTCTACCTCGTTTCGCTGATGAAGGATATCCGCCGAACCTTCCAGTATCACGGGGCTGAGCATAAAAGCATCGCCTGCTACGAGGCAGGGGATGAATTAACGCCCGAGGCGGCGAGGAAGTATTGCCGCTTCCACCCCCGTTGCGGTACCTCCTTTATGTTTGTGATGATCCTGCTCGGCGTTGGCTTGGGCTTTGCGATCAACGCGATATGGGCAGATCTGCCGACGCTTCTTTATACCCTTTTGCGTATTGCGCTTCTGCCGCTTATCGTAGGGCTCGGATTTGAGTTTATCCTATACGCCGGCAAGCACGACAATTTTCTGACCCGTACGCTTTCCGCCCCGGGGCTGTGGATGCAGCGCATCACGACGAGAGAGCCGGATGACGAGCAGTTAGAGGTCGCGCTTTTGGCGCTTCAGTACGCGCTTGCCGACGATTTTCCCGACTTTGACCGCGCCGCCTATAAGAAAATCGAGCCTACCGAAGGAAAGACCGAGGAAGAGGCGGCCGTTTCGTCCGATGCCCCTACTGCCGAGGCGGGCGGGAAAGCGGACTCGGATAAGCAAGATGAAGCTCTCTGAGCTTACCGCGCTTTTTGCCGGCGCGGGGATCGACGAGGCCGATACCGAGGCTAAGATCCTTTTCTCTCATATCGAAAAGATCGCTTACGGCAGCCTCTTTGGGCGCGATCCCGAATCGCCGTCGCCGCTTCTTTCCGAGGCGGCCGCGCGCCGTATCGGCGGCGAGCCGCTTGCCTATATCATCGGGGAAGCGCCCTTTTTTCGCCAGAGCTATTTTGTGAACCGCGACTGTCTTATCCCCCGCTTTGATACCGAGCGATTGGTTGAGGAGGCGGCGCGCCGCCTACCGAAGGGCGCGCATTTTATCGACCTTTGTACCGGCTGCGGGGCGATCGCTATCTCGGTTCTTTGTGAGAGGGCCGATACCACCGCCGTCGGCGTTGATATTGCGAAGGGGGCCCTGGAGGCCGCTAAGCAAAACGCAGCCCGATACGGGGTCGGTGACCGCTTTACGGTCTTTGAAAGCAATCTTTTGAAGGAGATGCCGACGGGGCGCTTCGACGCCATTCTTTCCAATCCCCCCTATATTGAGACCGCCGTGCTTAAAACGCTTTCACCCGCCGTGCAAAAGGAACCCTTGATCGCCTTGGACGGTGGGGCCGACGGGCTTCTTTTCTATCGCCGTTTTATGGACTTTTTGCCTCTTCTTAACGAGGACGGCTTTTTCCTCTTTGAATGCGGATACGATCAGGAAGAGGCGATGCGATCGCTCGCCGGCGCCTCCTCTCTTCGCTTCACCCCCTTCTACGATTACGGGAAAAACTATCGGGGCTGCATTTTAGAAAGAGCCTAATCCCCTTGATCTTTGTCACCCACGGCTCTTGCTTCATATAATGGAGCGAGGTGATGCTTGTGAACGTGGCGCTCTTTTTTGGCGGTGCGGGGGAGGAATACGAGATCTCTCTTCGCAGCGCCTCAGCCGTTCTTGCGGCTTTTCCAAAGAAACATACGGTCGTGCCGATCGGCATAACGAGAGAGGGCGATTTCTTTGCCTCTCATACGGCTACCCCCGCCGATATAAGGGGGGATACGTGGCAAAAAAAGGATCCGATCCCGATTTGCTTTGCCCCCAATCAAAGGGGCTTGCTTTTGGGGGATACCTGCTTCAGACCCGATTGCGCCTTTCCGCTTCTGCACGGAAAAGGTGGCGAGGACGGGCGCGTGCAGGGGCTTTTGGACTGCTGCCGTATTCCGTACGTCGGCTGCGGCGTTGGCGCCTCGGTCACGGGGATGGATAAGGTCGCCTGTAAGCGTATCGCCCAAAGCGTCGGGATCCCCGTTGCCGCTTTTTGCGCGCTTTCGCCCGCGGAATGTGAAAACACCGAAGCGGCCGCCAAAAGGATCGAGGCGGTGCTTTCTTCTTACCCGATCTTTATCAAGCCGGTTTCCTCGGGCAGCTCGTTCGGGGCTTCGGTGGTCAGGGGACGTGAGGAGCTTTCGGCGGCGCTTCATACCGCTTCTTCGCTTGGCGGGGCGGTTTTAGCCGAGGAATATATCGAGGGGGCGGAGGTTGAATTCGGCCTTATCGAACGAAGCGGCGCGCTTTTCGGGCAGGCCGTTGGGGAGATCGATCCCGGGAATACCTTTTACGATTACGATACAAAATATAAAAGCCGTACCTCGCGTATTTTTATCCCGGCGCGTGTGGGGTGTCGGGCAATCGAAGCGGTGCGCGAATACGCCAAAACTCTTTTCCGCGCGATCGGTTGCCGCGGGCTTGCGCGCCTTGATTTCTTCGTGAAGAAGAATGGCGAGGTCATCTTTAACGAGATCAATACCATGCCGGGCTTTACCGATATCAGTATGTTCCCGATGCTTTATAAGGTTGCCGGCCTATCGCTTGGGCAGCTGATCGACGTGCTTCTTGAAGAGGCGGTTTCGTAAAGTATGGTTGTCATATATGATAGCGGAGTAGGCGGCCTTACCGCATTGTTTGCTCTACGGCGCCTTTGCCCGCATATCGACGTTGCTTATTTCGGCGATACCGCGCACGTGCCCTACGGCGCCCATTCGGAGGAAACCATTTTCCGCTACGCCGAAGCGATGCTGAATGCGGCCGCCGCCCTTTCGCCCGAGGCGATCCTTGTCGCGTGCGGAACCGTCAGCAGTGTGTGTTTGCCGCGCCTTGCGAAGGAATATCCCTTTCCGATCTACGGGATCTTAGAGGCGGGGGCGGAGGAAGCGCTTCGCGCTTCGCCGGGTGGGCGCATCGCTCTGCTTGGCACCGAGGCCACGATCCGTAAGGGAACGCTGGCTTCGCTATTGCACCAAAAAAGAAAGGGGCTTTCTTTGCGTGGGGTTGCCTGCCCCTTGTTCGTCCCCTTGGTCGAGTGTGGGTATACCGACCCCTTCGATCCCATTCCCCGCATGGTGGCGATCCGTATGCTTGCCCCGCTCGGCAATTTTTCGCCTGAGGCGATTCTTCTCGGTTGCACCCATTTTCCGTGGCTTTCCCGCGTGATCGGCCCGCTTTACCCAAAGGCCAAGCTGATCGATTGCGGCAAGGCAGCCGCCCGCCGCTTAGCGCCTCGCCTTACGAAGACCGAGGAGGAGGGCAGGACCGTCTTTTATCTGACCGAGGAGCCTTTTACCTTTCGCCGTACCGCCGAAAGGATATGCGGAAGGATCCCCGAGGGCGAATACCGCGCGCTCTCACCGAACGAGTAAAAAATCCGAAAAGGAGAAGGATATGTCAAAATACAGAAGAGGAAGAATCAACGATGCCGTGGCCGAGGAGCTGGCGATCGCCCTGCGCGATGCGCGCGACCCCCGTATCTTGGATAACTTCGTTTCGATCACGAGGGCGGAGGTCGCCCCCGACTTGAAGGTCGCCCGTGTGTACTATTCCGCCTTTGGGGACAGTGCCGCCGCGGGCGAGGGGCTTCGCGCCGCCCAGGGGATGCTTCGCCGCCATCTGGCGCTTACCTTAAATCTCCGTATCACGCCCGAGCTTTTGTTCTATGCCGACGGCTCGATCGCGCACGGCGCCCGCATTGCAGAGCTGCTTGAGGAGATCAAAACGGACAAGCCGAAGGACGCTAAAAATGAGGATAACGCCGATGCGTAAGGCGGGGAAGCTTTCACGGAGTGAGGTGCTGAGGCGGCTTTTGTCGCTCTCGCACGTTGCGGTCCTTATCCATCGCAATCCCGATGGGGATGCCGTGGGCAGCGGTGCCGCTTTGTGCCTTTTTTTGCGCGAAGCGGGTATTGACGCTACGCTTTTTTCGCCCGATCCGATCCCCGATCGCCTTGCCTTTCTCGCGGAAGGGGTCCCGCTTTGTAAGGAGGAATTCCCTTCGTGCATCGTAACCGTTGACGTGGCGTCGCTTTCTCAGTGCGGGCGGCTTGCCCCCGCCGTTGAGGCGGCAAGCGAGGTCCTTTCGATCGACCATCACGCCCTTTCCGCGCCCTTTGCCCCCCATTATACCGTGGGGGCGGCCTCGGCGGCGGGCGAGGTGCTGTATAGCCTCTTTGCGGCGATGAAAAGGCCGCTTACCGAAGGCGTTGCCACCCGTCTTTACGCCGCGATCTCGTCGGATACCGGCTGCTTCCGCTTTGCGAACGTTACGCCGAATACCCATAAGATCGCTTCTTCGCTTTTGGCGATGGGGATCGACGGGGCGAAGGTCAACCACCTTCTTTTTGAAACCAAGGAGGAGGGGGTACTGAAGGCAGAGGCCTATACCGCGACAAACGCAAGGCAATTCTTTGGCGGTCGCTTTTCGCTTCTTTCTCTTTCGCTTGGCGAATGTCACGCGCTCGGCTGCACCGAGGACGATTTTAACGGCGTTATCGATATCCTTCGCTCCCGTCGGGGGGTGGAGATCGCCGCGCTTTTACGGGAAAGAGGAGACGGCACCCTGCGCCTCTCTCTTCGCTCGGTGGGGGCGGACGTTGCCGCCCTTTGCGCCTTATTCGGCGGTGGCGGTCATCGCCGCGCCGCGGGCTGTACCCTTCCTTTCCCCGATATTCGGTCGGCCGAAGCGGCCCTTTTACAAAAAATCGAAGAAGCCTTTTTCGCTTCGTGATAGAAAAATATCTTTTCCCCTTGATTTTGCCCCCGAAAAGAAGTACAATAAAGTGAAAACAACAGGAGGTTCATTATGAATAGAACGTATATAAAGGATATTACCCCCGATACCGTATGCCGTATCTCGGGCTTCGTTGAAAACATCCGCAACAAGCGCACCATGGCTTTCCTCGTCATCCGTGACGTCAGCGGTAAGCTGCAGCTGACCATTGAAAAGGAAAAGTATCCCGCCCTTGCCGAGGTGGTCGACCGTCTGATGCTTGAATCGGTCGTAACCGTTACGGGCAAGGTCGTTTTGAATGAGTACGTTAAGCTCGGCGGTATCGAAATGCTGCCCGAGGATATCAAGATCGAATCGCTTGCCGAGGCCCTGCCCTTGCAGCCCGACGCAAACATCGACACCCGCCTTGACTACCGCTGGATCGATCTGCGTACCGAAAAGAATCTTCTGATGTTCCGCGTGCAGACCTGCTTTGTCAACGCTATGCGCCGCTTCCTTGTGGAGAAGAACTTTATCGAGATCCATACCCCGAAGCTGATCGGTGCCGCGAGTGAAAGTGGGGCAGACGTCTTTGAATTGAAGTATTTCGACCGCAAGGCTTACCTTGCCCAAAGCCCCCAGTTCTATAAGCAGATGGCCATGGCCTCGGGCTTTGAGCGGATCTTTGAGACCGGCCCCGTCTTCCGCGCCGAAAAATCCTTTACCAATAAGCATACCACCGAATTCACCGGCTTCGACCTGGAATTCAGCTACATCAATTCCTACGAGGACGTCATGAAGATGGAAGAGGAGTTGCTTGCCTTCGCGCTTGCCGAGGTCAAGGCCGCCTACGGCGACGAGATCGAGCGTCTCTTCGGTCTGCCCGTTGTTGTGCCCACCCTGCCTTTCCCCCGCATGAAGCTTGCCGACGTCTATGCCGAGCTGAAGGAACGTTATGGATACGAGTGCCCCGAATCCGAGAAGGGCGACCTTACCACCGATGCCGAGCGTCTGACCGAGAAGCTCGCCAAGGAAAAGTTTGGCCACGAATTCCTCTTTATCACCGATTACGCCGCCGAAAAGCGCGCCTTCTATCATATGCGTGACGAGAACGGCGTCCCGATGGGCTACGACCTCATCTGGCGCGGTGTCGAGATCACCACGGGCGCCCAGCGTGAGCATCGCTACGATGTCCTCAAGGCGCAGGCCGACGAAAAGGGCCTTGGCGAGGACGTGCGCTTCTATCTCGAATTCTTCCGCTACGGCTGCCCGCCCCACGGCGGCTTCGGCCTCGGCGTTGACCGCCTCACCATGCTCCTTACCGGCCTTCCGATCAAGGACTCCATGTTCCTCTTCCGCGGCCCCAACCGCCTCAATCCCTAAAAAGAAAACAAAAGCGCACTGCTTCACGGGAGCAGAGCGCCTTTTCTTTATTTTTTAAGCCAGGTTATGAATTTAACGATCCCCAACGCGACCAAAGGGACGAATACCACCCAGAACAAAAGGGGATAGACCATCAGTAAAAAGACGGGCACGCCGATCACAAAGGCCAGGATGATCAGACCGTCGTTGTTTGATTTTCTCATACCGTTACCTCCGCGCTTCTTGAAAAAGTGGATTTTTTATAGGGGCGGATGCGCTTTGTCCTCTTACGAAAGGGCGAACCGAGAAGCGTCGTAGGCGGGGGTGTAGGCGCGGCGGCCGGCTTCGTCTACCAGCTCTAAGCGGAAGTAGCCGTCCTCACGAAGGAGAGGGAAGGAGGCTTCGGTAAAGAGGGCGTCGTTTGCCTTATGGCGGCGAACAGCGCGGCGGGTAGATGTGCGGTAGATGATCTCGCGTACGGGAGAGCCTTCGATATACAGGCGCCCGCCCTCGACGTAAAGCGAATTGATTTGGGGGCCGCTTGAAGCGTAGCAATCGCCGTTTTTAAGGGCGGCGATAATATGTTCATAGGTAAGGCTTTTCGCCTTGATCATCATAAAGCCGAGGAAGGAGTCGGCGTTGTCGCCGAAGAAGCCGGCCTCGTTATGGTTATCGTCGGCGGCGATGGGGAGCAGATTTTTGTGGTTGCCGGTTTTTAAAAGCGCGTCGTAGATACGGCTGTCGTGATCGAGCGAGCCGCGTACCGCCGTGCAGGTGCCGTTGAATACCTCGACCCCGGTAAGACCGACGAGGGGGAGATAATCCTCTTCCCTTTGCATCGACCAATGGGGGTGGTTATAGTTGACCAAGAAGCCTGCGGCGGTTGCCTCGCGTACGAGGCGGTTGACAAAGATCGGGGAATAGGTGTACTGATAGACCGTATCCCCGTACGGGCGCACCGTGTTGGCATACGAGGCGGCGTTCCCCGAAAAGTGGCCGCGCGGGTTAAAAAAGACCTGGCTTTTGACCGAGGGGGAGGTGGCGATCAAGCAAAGGTGATAGGTTCTTTTCTCGTTGCCTGCCGAGGAATACCCCTCGTTGATCGCAAGCTCGTAGCCCTTTAAGGCGAGAAAATCGCCGTCGGTAAGATCACCGTGATCCACCATGACCTCATGGTCTGTAAAGGCGACGACCGAATAGCCCTTCGCCTTATAGGCCTCCTTGATCTCTTTGGGGGTCATGCGGCCGTCTGACACGGTGGAGTGGGCGTGCAGATTGGCCTTGTAAAAGTGCCCCTCTTCGGGCAGTAAATATTCCTTCATCTCATGCGTTCTTTCTTAAAAGATAGGTTTTCAGTAGGGCTACTTGGGTCTTTCCGTCCTCGATCTTTCCCGCAAGGATCATATCGATCAGCTCGGTGAGCGGGCGGCGGTCGGTCAAAAGGAATTCCCCCTCGTCAAGAGAGCTTTCCCCAAGGCTCAACCCCTCGGCAAGATACAAAGCGATGCGCTCACCCAAAATGGCGGGGGAGGGAACGTAAAAGCCAAGGGAGGTATAACGCTCGGCCACAAGGCCGGTCTCCTCGCGCAGCTCACGCGCGGCAACGGCCACGAGGTCGTCTTCGCCCTCCTCCAGCTTCCCGGCGGGGATCTCATAAACGATGCGGCCTTGGGCGTAGCGGTATTGCTTTTCCATCAGGACGGTCCCATCCTCGAACAGCGGGACGACGGCAACCGCGCCGCGGTGAAGCATCACCTCGCGGGTAGAGCGGTGTCCGTTCGGCAGTGAAACGGTATCGCGTACGACGTGAATAAGCTTGCCGTCGAAAATATCCTCACGGCTGACGAACTTTTCTTCCAGCAAGTGTAGATCCTTATCCATAGCAACCTCTTCTTTCGGGTGTTACGTGAAGTATAGCACAAAGCGCGAAAAAGTACAAGTTATTTTTTTGCGTAAGCCGAAAGGATCGCGGGCAAGGCGGCCTTCGGCACAAGCTCCCCGATATCCTCGTTTCTTTCCAACGCCTCTCGAACGCGGGTCGAGGAAAGCTCGCAAAGCGCGTCGTCCGCTTGTAAGAGAAGCGTTTTGACCCCGCCCCGCCTTTCGTTATAGGCGGCCATTTCTTCTTCGTAGGCGCGGTCGGCTTCGTTCCGTATTCCCTTAACGATCAGCGAGATCCCCTTTTCCTTGGCGTAATCGGCGACGTACCCATCCGAAAAATCCACCGAAACGTTCGGTAGATGCGCCGTAGCCAGCGAAAGGAAGGAAAGCCGCTCGCGATAAGTAAAAAGCCCGCGTTTATCGGGGTTGATGAAGATCCCGACGATCACCCTTTCGTAAAGCGCCGCGGCCTTTTCGATGACAGCCAGATGCCCCCTCGTGCAGGGGTCGTAGCTACCGGGCAAAAGTACCATCATCTCAGTTTACCTCGTAGATGTGGATATAAGAGATCGAATAGCGCGCGCTTTTCACGAGCGTTAAGCCTTCAGGGGTCTTTCCGTCCGGGAAAAGCGTTTCTTCGCCGCTTTCCGCAACGATCAGGGCGCCTTTTTCGGCGATCCCCGCCGCAAGGATACGGGTGATCGCATCGCCCGCGGCGCGCAAAGCGTACGGCGGGTCGATAAAAATAAGGTCGTAGCGGTCGTCTCCCGCCTTTCTGATCACGTTGCGGTAGTCGGCGCACAGATAGCGGCATTTTTCAAAAAAACCGGTTTTTTTGGCGTTCTGCTTGACGATGGCCATCGCCTCTTGGCTGCTGTCGGCAAAGGTGACCGAGGAAGCGCCCCTTGAAAGCGCTTCAAGCCCCATCTGCCCGCTCCCCGCAAAAAGGTCAAGCACGCGCCGCCCCGAAAGCACGAATTGCAAGGAAGAAAAAACCGCTTCCTTCACCCGCTCGCTGGTGGGGCGCGTATCGTTCCCCTCTAAGGTATCCAACCGTATTCCGCGGGCGCTGCCCGTAATAATGCGCATCATGTTTCCTTCTTTCCCTTCTTTTCTTCAAAATAGCGGCTTATCGCCGAAGCGTCCGCGCGGGTAATGCCCGATAGGGCGGCCAGCTCCTCTTCACTGAGTTGAGAGATCCTTTGTAGGCTTCCGAAATGCGAAAGCAAGAGCTTTGCCTTTTTGGGGCCAACGCCGGGTATGGTCTCCAACGCCGAATGGCGCAACTTCTTCCGTTTGGCGTTTTGCACGCTTTTTACGGCAAAACGGTGGACTTCTTCCTGTAATTTGTAAACAAAACTATATAACGCATCGTCTGACGCGATATCAATGTCGTTTTCGCCGTCGGTCAGTGAGCGGGTCTTGTGTCGGTCGTCCTTCACCATACCGAAAAGCGGGATGGAAAGCCCCATATCGCTAAGCACTTCCGCTACGGCGTGAACTTGGGTCACCCCACCGTCCAAAAGGATAAGATCGGGGGCTTCGCCAAGCGAGGGCGAGCCGTCATTAAGGTGCGAAAGGCGGCGGGTAAGCGCTTCTCTCATCGCACCGCAATCGTCGACCCCTTCGGTCGTTTTGATCTTAAAAAGGCGGTATTCCGAGGGGCGAAGCCGCCCCCCCTTAAACACCACCATGGAGGCGGTGATCTCCTCTTTTCCCCATTCGGAAATATCGTAGGCCTCGATGCGCTCGGGCACGACCTCCAGCGAAAGCAGCGAAGCAAGGCGAACCATCGTCTTTTCGCTTCGCACCTGTTCGGCCTTCTGCCTTTCATAGGTGTGGCGGGCGTTGGAAAGGGCCATATCGCAAAGCTTCTTTCGATCGCCGCGCTTAGGGATATGCACCGAAACCCTTTTGCCGGATAGGGTGGAAAGCAGCTCGGAAAATTCGGCAATATCGCTTTCCTCGGCGGGGAAGGACAGAAGGATCTCTTTGGGGATCTGTTCCTCCTCGTAAAGACGCGCGAGGAAGGAAAAGACGGCCTCGGGATCGGTACATTCATCGGCCGAAAAGCGAAAATCGCGCTTTGAGGAAAGGGCACCCTCGCGTACCGAAAGAAGCGAAAGGAATCCGCCGCCCCCTTCTTCCCCGTAAAGCGCAAGCGCGTCGCAAGAGGGGATCCCGCCGAAAATGACGTGCTGCTTGTTTTTTAAGTGCCGCAACGCCTCGGCGCTGTCGCGAAGCCTGGCGGCTTCTTCAAAGCGTTCCCCTTCGGCGGCCTCGATCATTCTTTTTTCGATATCGGCAACCGTTGCGCCGATATGCCCCGAAAGCACGCGCCTTACCGCCTTGATCGTTTTTTGGTATTCCTCTTTGGGGGGTAGGCTTTTGCAAAGCGCAAGGCACCGCCCCATCTGGGCGTAAAGGCAGGGGCGCTCTTTCCCCGTATCCTCGGGGAAGCGGCGACGGCAGGTGGGGAGGGAAAAGGCGCGGCTGACCGCTTCGAGGGCGGCATAGGCATCACCCATTCCCGTATAGGGACCGAAGTACACGCCGTCTCGCTTTCTTTCGCGCGTGACGGCAAGGCGGGGATAATCCCCCTCGGTGATCTTGATATAGGGGTAGGATTTGGCGTCCTTCAGCTTGATATTATAGTGAGGCGCGTGCTTTTTGATCAAAAGGTTTTCCAGTGTCAGAGCCTCGATCTCGGTATGACAAAGAACCGTGTCGAAATCATAGACACGGGCAAGCATTTTTTCGGTTTTTCTCGAATGGCTTCCTACGAAATAGCTGCCGACACGGTTTTTCAGCGCGCGGGATTTCCCAACATACAAAATCTCCCCCGCTTGGTCCTTCATCAAATAAACGCCGGGGGTCGGCGGAAGATCGGCGGCCTTTTTTCGCAGGGCAAGCAATCTTTCTTCTTGTATAAGGCTCCTTGGTTTTTGAAAGGGCGGGTGCGGTAAAACCGCGCCCGCCCTTTTATCTCTGAACGAAATTTATTCGGAAAGCTCGTTGATCAAAAAATCGGAAAGACCCTCGATGGCGGCCCCCTCGTCTACACCTTCGGCAAGCAAGGTGATCTCCATATCCTTGGTAACGGCAAGAGAAAGAACGCCGAGAAGACTTTTCGCGTTTACGCGGCGGTCCCCCTTTTCTACCCAGATAGAGGATTTGTAGGAATTGGCCTTTTGGATAAAGAAGGTTGCGGGGCGCGCGTGAAGCCCTTGACTGTTTCGAATGATTACGTTACGGGATAACATAGTATTCACCTCTCTCTGCTTTATATAAAAATTATAACAGAAAGGGCGTACAAAATCAAGAGATTTTTTTAAAAAAGGTTTCAACTTCCGAAAAGAGAGAGAACGAGGGCCTCGTAGACCCTTTCACCCCCCACGATCGAAAGCGGAAGATTGGCGCCGATCCAGCGCTCTCCCTCCATAAAAAAGCCGTTCGCAAGGCGTATCCCCCGCACCGAAAGATAGGCCCTTTTTCCCCCGATCGGGCGTAGCGTCCCCAAGGGATGTCCGTAAAGAAAAAGCGGGATATCGGCTTCGGGCATCTTTCCCGAAAATTCGACGAGAAGGGTATATTCCTCGGTTAGCTCCTCCTTCTGACTAAGGGTAGAAGAGCGCGAAATAAGCGAGATAGCTAACAGTGAAAGAAAAAGAAGAATAAGGAAATCGTAACGGGTAAAGCGCTTCACGTATAACCCTCCGAAAGACGGCCGTCTATACGAAGAAGAGGGAGGCGCAGGGATAAATTATCCCCGGGGCTTCGCCTTTTATTTCCCAGAAAAAGCGTATCTTCTATAAGCCTGCCTCCTTTTATTGACAAACGCAAAAAAGCCTTTCCCTCTTCATCCGAAAGAAGCTCTTTCTTTACAAGGGTACCGAGGGGCAGCTTTTCTTTCGCGTCGATCACCTCGTCTCCTACCGTTGCGGCATCGTAAAGCAAGGGGTCGTAAAGCGGGCAATCTACGGTATAGGTGGGGGCCCCCTCGATATCTTCGGGCAGGGGGAGGATATAAAAGCGCACGAAAAGGGCGCAGAAGGAACAAAAAAGGATGCCGCCAAGGCAAAGGACGGCATCCAAAGGGGAAATATATTTCATACGGTAAAACTCCAAAAGGGTTAGCGAAGGCGGATCTCGGCCTCCGCGAAATCGCTGCCGGCGCCCCCGCGCATCGCTTCGTGAGAGAGGCCTTTGGAAAGGCGACCCGCGGCGCTGACAAGACCCAGTATGGCGAAAAAGAGGAAGAAAATACGGAAATCGTATAAGACGTAATCAAAGATGCCGAAGACAAGCAGGGCAAACAGTGAGGAAAAGGCGCCGACCCCGAGCACGGGGTAGCGGACTTCCAAGGGGTCTTTGGAAAGCGGGGAAAGAACCTTTCGAAGAGCGAAAACAAGCAAAAGCAAGAAGGCGGCCAAGGCAAAGACGCCCATCTCGATCCCAATCTGCAAAAAGAGGTTATGCGAATGCTCGGCTACCTCGGCGCCGCTTACGGCATAAGGGAGATAGCTTTTTTGGAAGTTCTCAGGCGATACGCCGATGCCCCCCCACAGGTTATCGAAAAAGAGCAAGAGGGAGGAGCGCCAGATCTTAAAGCGGTAATAGACCGAGCTGTCGATCGAACCGCCGAATACCGAAAAGATCGACGAGATACGCCGAGCCACCGAATCGGGGGCGAAGAGCAAAAGATTCGGCAGAAGAAGCCCAAGACCGAAAAACCAACGAAAGGGCTTTTTGGCGGCTAAGAGAACGAAGAGGAGCAACGCCATAAAAAGCGCGACCCACGCCCCGCGCGACCAGGTGAATACAAGCGCGGCAACCAGTAAAAGAAGAGAGAAAATACGCCGTCCCCGCCCATTTCTTCCCTCGGTCAAAAGCGCAAAAAGCAAGGGAAGACAAAGAACCAAATAGCAAGCCAGCACGTTCGGGTTATGCAAAAACGCCGTGATCCGACCGTTGATATAAGAAGCGTTCCGGTCCAACCACTCGGGAACCGAAAGACCGAGGATCTGCTGAATGAGCCCGATGAAGGCAAGCGTCGATCCCGAAAAAACGAGGTTCTTGCAAAAGCGCAGCAAAAGGCGGCGCGAGGAAAGCAGATTGGCAAGCAAAAAGTAACCGAGAAGGATCAAAAGGCAAGAGGCAATCCCGTGCCAGGGGGCAATGCTTCCCCCACCCAGCGCAAAGAAGCCGCCGAAAAGGTAGAAAAGCGAAAAAAGAAGGACGAAAAGATCCAGCGGCTCAAAGGAAAAGGAACGCTTGCCGAGAAAAAGCTTGACGAGGTAGGAAAGTGCCGTGAGAAGCAAAAGCGCAAGCAGCCACACCGTCGGGCGCGTAAGAAGCGGTGAAAAGGGGAGGAAAAGCGCAACGCACATCAACCCAAGCTCGGGGCTTTTGAAAAGCGCGGGCAAAACCAACAGCATAAGAAGTATGCCCAAAAGAAGCAAGGGCGATACGAAGCAAGCGGTGACGCCGACGCCGAGACCGAAGAGAAGGGGGACGAGGGCGGAAAACGGCTTTTCGCAAAAAACGTGGGGCGGCTTGATCGCGAGCACTTCGAAAAGGAGATGGGAAATCGCCCCCTCTTGCTCGCATCGCTCAATCACGGTCTCGCGCCGCGATAGCAAAAACAGCGAAAAGAGGCAGCAGAATATACCGACGAGCCCACCGGAAAGAGACGCGTCGCCTTTCTCGAAAAGATAGGGCCAAACCAAATAGCGAAGCGTGGGGAGAATACCGAGGGGGGCGAAGAAAAGCGAGTATATGGAAAGTTTCGTTGTCAAAAACGAGGTTTTTATATTCTCAAAAGCCGAACCGAGAGGGGTAACTACCGCATTTTGCGTGCGGCGCCGCAAACGAAGGCGAAGCTTTTCCCGCCGAAAAAGACTTTTAAGGATCCGGCTTTTTTCCATTTGCTGTCGGCTTTCCTCATAGCCCTTCATAAAGCGAAGGATGCGCGAGGGGCGGTGCCCCTTTGGCTTCCTCTCCTTTTTGTCGGAATAAGAAAGGGAGGCCCCCTTTTCGGTATGCGCCGATGCGGCCTTTTCTTTATCCTGCATAAAGGGTTCCTCCTTTTTCGTTTATTTTTTTGCTTTTTTCGGCGGATGCGCCGTAAGATAGGCTTCGTAAAGATCGGGGCGCCTTTCCTTGGTTAAGGAAAGCGACTCTTCTTTTCGCCACTCGTCGATCTTTTGATGGTTGCCCGACAAAAGGATCTCGGGTACCGCCTTCTCGCGGTAGATCGGCGGGCGGGTATATTGGGGGTATTCAAGAAGACCCGAGGCGATGCTCTCATCCAAATAGCAATCGGGCTCGGCGAGCACGCCGGGTAAAAGGCGTGCCACGGCGTCAACGAGGACGCAAGCGGGAAGCTCTCCTCCCGTCAGAACGAAATCCCCGATCGAGACCTCTTCGGCCCCGATAAGATCGAGCGCCCGCTGATCGACCCCCTCGTAATGCCCGCAAAGCAAAACGAGATGGTCGTATTCCGAAAGCTCCTTCGCCATTTCCTGCGTAAAGGTCTTTCCGCGGGGTGAAAGATACAGGATGCGCCTTTTTTCTTCTTTTGGGCGTTTTTCCGCCAGCGCTTCAAAGCAGCGTACGATCGGTGGGGCGGCCATCAGCATACCGGCGCCGCCGCCGTAGGGGGTATCGTCTACCCTTCTGTGCTTATCCTCGGAAAAGGCGCGGATATCGTGACATTCGTATGTAAAGCAGCCGTTTTTTACGGCGCGCCCGAGGATGCTGGCAGAGAGGATTCCGCCGACCATCTCGGGAAAAAGCGTCATAATATCAAATTTCATCGAAAAGACCGGGTATCGGGCGCACCAAAACATGCGACTCGACGTCCACTTCCTTTATAAATTCATCAACGGCGGGAAGCATGACCTCGCCCCCCTCGGTTTCTACGATATAGAGCGTGGTTTTTCGGGAGGTATCCACTTCCTTGATCCGCCCGTAGGTGCGCCCCGTGTCGATATCGATCACCGATAGCCCGATAAGCTCGGCCAAAAAGACGGTATCACCGTCCTTGACCAGATCCTCTCGTTTGGCGTACACGGTTTGCATACGAAAAGGGGCGGCATCCTCGGGGGTGGTGATCCCCTCTAAAAACACGAGAACGCCCTTGCCGTACGGCGAAGCGCGCAATAGCTTTTTCGCCTCGTATTGCCCCTCTTGTTTTTTAAAGTAAAGAGCGGGCAGGCGAACGGCTACGGCGGGGCTGTCACACCAACATTCCATTTTCATGCCCCCCGTGATGCCGTGAGGGGCAAGCAGCTTTCCACATTCAAGATATTCTAATTTCATATCTTTATCATACCACGGGACAGGGAATTTTTCAACCTTTTTTTGGAAAGAAGTTCCCGATATAAAGAAAGGTAGCGCTCCCCCATCAGACGATCCGAAAAATCGCTTTCGTAGCTCTTTCTCGCCAAGGACGAAAGCCTTTCGTAAAGCGGGGGATGAAGCGCCCTTTCCAGGCAAGAGGCGAGCGCTTTGTGGTCACCGACCGGGAAAAGCAGGCCGCCCCCGCCCCGAAGCCGCTCTCGGTGACCGGGGATATCCGAGGCGATTGTGGGGCGGGAAAGCGCCGCGGCTTCCGCGATCACGAGCGGCGAGGTCTCGGATGCCCGTGAAGTGCAGACGAGAAGATCACAAAGCGACAGATACGACGCCCCGTTTCGAAGAAACCCGAAAAAATGAACCCGCCCCGCAAGACCGAGACGGTGCGAAAGGGCGGTAAGCCGCCCCTTTTCGGGGCCGTCCCCGATAAGCAGAAGGTGATAGCTTTTCGAACATTCGGCAAGTGCCAAAAGAACCGTATCGATCGCTTTGACGGGTACGAGCCTTGCAAGCACGCAAAGCAACCGATCCCCCCGCTTAAGACCGATCGCGCGGCGGAAGCTTTCGCTTTCCCCCTCGGAAAGCGGCGTAGGGCACGCGACCCCGTTCGGGATAAAAACGCTCGGTATCCCCATATCGGATAGACGGCGGTGCATATGAAGCGAGGTTGAGACCGTCATATCGGTCGAGACGTTGTAAAGGCGCCGCAAGACCTTGTTCCTTTGCCAGGGGGAGGGCAGGTCGCAATGCTTGGTGGTAAGGCATACGGGGATCTCGCAAAGCCGCCCCATAAGGCGGCATAGGGGCAGGGCGTGGGTGTGAAGAATACGTGGGCGAATCGTGCGAAGCAAGGAAAGAAGCGGGGGCGCGTACAAAAGAGAGCTAACCCCGCCGTCTGAAGGGCAAACGCGAAAAACGCGTATCCCCTGCTTTTCTAACTCCTCGCCCAAGGGGTTTTCTTTCGGCAACGCCACCGAAAGATCGAAATGCGAAGAAAGATGGGGGGCAAGATATGAAAGCATCATACCTGCGCCCCCCACGGAAGAATCGGTCAAAAGATGTAAGATTTTCATACCGTGCTCCTTTTCGTGGCGTATCGCCGCCCTCGGCCTATGCGCCCTTTTTAACGGTATGCTTAGTTTTTACGTTTTTCTTTAAAATATGCGGAAAGGACCTCTCTTGCTTCCTCTTCAAGAACCCCGCCCGTGATCTCGGGGCGGTGATTGAAGCTTAACGTATTGAAATCAATCGCCGAGCCGAAGACCCCCGCACGCTTATCAAAGGCGCCGAAAACGACGCGCGGAATACGCGCGTTCACGATCGCGCCGCCGCACATGGGGCAGGGCTCTAAGGAAACGTAGAGGGTGCAGCCGATCAAGCGCCAGCCCCCAAGCTTACGGCAGGCTTCCTCGATCGCCAGGATCTCGGCGTGATGGGTGGCGCATTTATCCCTTTCCCGCGCGTTTTTGGCCTCGGCGATGATCTCGCCGTTTCGTACGATCAGGGCGCCAACGGGCACCTCGTCAAGCTTTGCGGCCTCACGCGAAAGGTCGATCGCGCGCTTCATATACAAAAGATCAAGCTCGTTCTGTTCCATAAGGGCTCCTTATAAAAGGGTAAGAGTCAGCATTAAAAGCAGGTAGAGAATAAAGGGGGGGATAAAAAGCGACTTGAGGTTTTTGGGGCGAAGCTCCCCCCATTTCGGCAAGAGCGCCGTATGCTTACGAAGGAAGAAAAAGAGGCAAACGGCCGAAAGCGAAAAGCCGGCGAGAAGAAAGATAAGAGGGTCTACCTCGCTCGCAAGAAGCGAAACGAGGTTGTTGCCAAGGTGGAAGAGGAAGGGGAAAAGAAAGCTGCCGCCCGCCTCTCTTATAAGCCCAAGGAAAAGCCCCGCCAAAAGGGCGTAGAAAATCTGATAGGGGTTGGCGTGCATCAAGGAAAAGGCGATCGCCGTTGCCAAAATTGCGCACCCCGCGCCAAGCGGCCGAAAGAGCTTATAAAGGATCCCCCGACAGAAGATCTCTTCACAAAGGGCGGCCAAAAAAACGTCAAAAAGCAGCGCCAAGGGGATCGAGGGGTTGGGTAATACCGGATTTATCGGCAGAGAAAGGGCGGTGAAGACCCACCCGGTCGCAAGCGAAGAAAGCGCGTTTATAAACAGAAAGAGCGGGAAAAGCAGCAAAAGCGGTGCCCCACCCTTGATATCCTTCGGGAAAAGACGGGGGCGTACCGATAAAAGCGGCAGCAAAAAGCCGAGATACAGGCAAAGAGTCGCGACGGTCGGCTCCTTAAAAAAGCCGGCCAAAAGGGCAAAGAAAAGCTGAACCAGCAAAAGAAGGGTTGCTTTTTTCGTGTTCTTTTCCATAGCCTTTCCTTTCTTTTTGTAGGGTTAGAGAGTTTCTTCCTCGGGGATCTCCTTGGGGGCAAGCGCCGCCCTTTCACGCTTCATATCCAAAAGCGCGGGCAGCTGAGAAAGGATCAGGGCGATAAAGAAGAGCCCGCAGCCGATATAAGCGCGCGCGCTCATAACCTCGCCAACGAACAAAGCGCCGCCCAGCACCCCGAAGAGCGATTCGGTGCTCATAATGATCGAGGCGGCAGCCGAGGGGCATTCCTTTTGCCCGAGGATCTGCAAAGTAAAGGCGGTGGCGCCCGAAAAGAGACCGAGGTAAAGAAGAGCCCCGATGGCCGAAACGATTCCGCCAAGGTCGATCCCCTCGAATAAAAGCGCGGCGACAAGGTTTAAAAGACCGCAGGTCGCCATTTGCACCATCGAAAGGCGAATGCCGTCACACCCGCCCGAGGTAAGATCCACCGTCGTGATATGCGCGCACCAGCAAAGGGCGCTGAAAAGAAGCAGAATATCCGAGAGCGCAAAGGAAAAATCGTCACCGAGCGAGATGAGGCCGATGCTGATGATCGCCATAAAGACCGCCACCCAGATAAGCGGGGAGCTTTTTTTCTTAAAAAAGAGCGTGCCGACTACCGGAACTAAAATGACGTAAAAGGCGGTTAAGAACGAGGCCTTCCCGGTGCCCGAGCCGTAATCGATCCCGGTCTGCTGGGTGATGGCGGCGGCAAATAGCGCCACCCCGCAAAGGATACCCGCAAAAAGCTCTTTCTTGGTCAGCGGATTTTTCTTTTTGGAAAAAAGCGAGCGCCCGTTTTTCGTGGCCTTATCAAAGGCGGTCACCACCAAAAGGAGCGCCAGCGCCGAAAGCAAATAACGGGTGGCACAGCAGGTAAAGGGGGAAAGCGACTTGGCGGCGATATCCTGGGCGGCAAACCCAAAGCCCCAAAACATCGCGCAAATAATCAGCAGCACGCTGCCGCGAAATTGATTTTTCTTATTCATAAGATCTCCGTATCGTTTGGTCAAACAACGGTATTGTAACAGATTTTTGCCGCAATGTCAACCCCCGTCGCTTTCCTATGGAAAGCGGCTTCCCCCCGAAAAAGCGTTCGGCTTTTCTTTTGCTTTCTTGACAGAGAAGGGGGGATATGCTACAATAAACGAAAGAAAAAGAAAGGGGAAAGACGATGCGTTTTGATGAGGGAAGCGGCATTATCACGATCAGCACCTACGAGCTGACCGCCTTTTCTCTTTTGCATTACGTGGGGGCGGCGCCCTCTGAAAGCCTTGCCCCTTGCCGCCGCGTTGATCGCGCCGCCCGCTCTTCCTTGGGGCTCTGTTGCCCCGAAAAGCTTTCCCGCCCTTTTTCCTCGGGCGAATACAGCTTTTTGTTGGAGGGCGAGGCCGATGGGCTTGAAGCCGATGGCGAGGTCATGACCCTTACCGCCGTGTTTTCGATCGACGGGGATCCCGATTCCCCCTCGCAGGAGGTCGTAAAGGCCGCAAGGGGAGAAGCCTTTTTGCTGGGGGCTATGGCGAAGGTCAAGCGAGGCGTTCCCCTCGTTTTGAAGATCGGCTATTATAACGCCTTGACGGGGGTGTGCCGTTTCGTTACCGAAACGCCGCGCAAGCCCTCGCTTGCCCGTTTCTTTGATCGGGCAGCCGAGGCGGTCTTTCTCTACGCGGGGCCCGAGATCGCAAGGGTGACTCATCGCTTGCCGGCTATGCGCCGCCTGCGCTTCCCGTATCGGGAGGCAAGAGAGGGTCAGGAGGCCCTTATGAAGGAGGTCTATCGCGCCGCTTCGCGAAAAACCTCGCTTTTTGCCTGCGCCCCTACGGGGATCGGAAAGACAGTATCCACTCTTTTTCCCGCCGTTCACGCGATGGGAGAGGGAAAATGCGATAAGATTTTTTATCTGACCGGTAAGAATACCGCCGCCCTTGCCGCCGCCGAGGCCGCGGCGCTTCTTGGAAAAGAGGGCGCGCTTCGCACGATTCTTTTAACGGCGAAGGAAAAGCTTTGCCCCAATCGGCTGCTGTGCCGCGCCGACAGCCGTTGCGACCGCACGAAAAGCGGCCCGAAGACCGAGGCGGCCGCGCTTTCGCTGCTTTCCGAGCAGAAAAATCTCATTACCCCCGAGCTGGTTTCAAAAAAGGCCAAGGAATACGGCGTTTGCCCGTACGAGCTTTCCTTGGAGATCAGTCTTTTCTGCGACCTTATCATCGGGGACTACAACTATCTTTTTGACCCTATGGTCCGCTTACAGCGTTATTTTACCGCAAAGGGCCCCTGGCTCTTCTTGATCGACGAGGCGCATAACCTACCCGACCGCTTGCGTGAAATGTACGATGGGCAGCTTTCGCTTTCCTCGCTTACCTCTCTTTACGAAACGCTTTCTGCGCTATGTGAGGGGGGGAAGCTGAAATCTTCGCTTGACCTTTCGCTTCGCTTTTTCCGCCAGGTGATCGCCCCGCTTGCTGAGGACGGCGAGAAGACCGGCGGCGATAAGGAAGAGAGGGGAAACCTCTATCGCGAGCTGCCCGAGGGGCTGCTTCCCGTGCTTTCGGAGGTTTACGTTGCCCTAGAGAGCCGCTTGCGCCGAAGAGAGGGATTGAACGGCGAGCTTAAAAGGGTTTTGCGTGATTTTAGGCAAGAATTGAAAAGAATACTTTGCATATTATCCGAGTATGGGGAGGGGTTCCGTCTTCTTTGCGCGAAGGATAAGGCGGGGGACGTGCGGATACGGACGCTATGCCTTGACCCCGCCACCCCCGCGCGGCACGCGCTTTCCTTAGGGGGCGGCGCCGTCTTCTTTTCGGCGACCCTTTCACCGCTTTCCTTTTACCGCGATCTTTTGGGCGGGGATGCTTCCTCGCTGCTTTTGGATATCCCCTCTCCCTTCGATCGGGACAATCTTTCGATCGCCGTGTTGGATAAGATCAGCACGCGGTACACCGATCGGGGCGACAGCCTTTTTGAGGTGGCCGAGGCCGTACGCGTTACGGTGGAGGCGAAAAGGGGGAACTATATGGTCTTTTGCCCCTCTTTTCCGTATATGGAAGCGCTGGCGCCCGCTTTTTCCTCGCTTTGCCCCAATCTGAAAATTCAAGCGCAGGGGCGCTATATGAAGCCGGAGGAGAGGCGCGCCTTTCTTTCTGCCTTTGAGGATCCCCAAAATCCCGTCGTTGCCTTTTGCGTTCTCGGCGGTATCTACGGGGAAGCGGTCGACCTTCTCGGTGACCGTTTGATAGGGGCGGTGATCGTAGGCGTCGGTATGCCCTTTCCCGACCTTATGCGAGAGCAGATCGCCCTGTATTTCCGCGATAAAAGCGAAAACGGGATGGAGTACGCTTACGTCTATCCCGGTATGAACCGCGTGCTGCAGGCGGCGGGGCGGGTCATCCGCTCGGAAAACGATCGCGGCGCCGTCGTTCTGATCGATGATCGCTTTTCTTCGCCCCTTTACCGCTCGATCTTCCCTTCGCATTGGCATAGTCTTCGCTACGTGGGCAATACCCCCTCGCTTAAAGAGCTGCTTCGCCGCTTCTGGGAAAAGGACGCGCGGTAGAAAAAAGAACTTGCCAAGCGATGAAAAAATGTGCTATACTGTATCTAACCTATCATAAAGGAGCTTTTTATGGAACAAAAGGTTGCCGTTCGTAAGCTGTATCCCGACGCCCTTATGCCGACCTACGGCTCGGCAGATGCTGCGGGGGCGGATCTTTACGCCTATCTTTGCGAGCCCTTGACGCTTTTACCCGGCCAAACGCATCTGGTGAAGACCGGGCTTTCGATGGCGATCCCCTCGGGGTTCGTTGGCCTTATTTGTGCCCGAAGCGGGCTGGCTACCAAAAGGGGGTTGGCGCCCGCCAACAAGGTGGGGGTAATCGACGCCGACTACCGTGGGGAAATTATGGTGGCTTTACATAATCACAGTAACCAACCGGCGACGATCGAGCCGAAGGAGCGTATTGCCCAGCTGCTTATCGTCCCCTATCTTACCGCCGATTTTTGCGAATCCGAAAGCCTTGATGAAACCGAGCGGGGCGAGGGCGGCTTTGGCTCTACGGGTACGAAATAATGGAAAAAGAGAAGATCACAAAGGGTCTTATTGATTTTCATTCGCATATTTTGCCGGGGGCTGACCACGGCTCGCGCACGGTCGAAACCTCGCTTTCGCAGATGAAGCTTCTTCGCGAAGCCGAGATCGCGGCGGTGGTGGCTACCCCGCATTTTTACGCGCATGAGGAAAGGTCGGTCGAAGCGTTTCTTGAAAAACGGCAAAAATCGGCCGAGGCGCTGCTTCGCGCCTTACCAAAGGAAGAGGCTTTCCCCTCGCTTTATCTTGGCGCCGAGGTCCTCGTTTGTCGGGGCTTGGAGGAAATGGAGGGGCTTGAGAAGCTTTGCATCGGTGATAGCTCGATCCTTTTGCTTGAAATGCCCTTTACCGAGTGGGGAAGCGGGTTGATGGAAACGGTAGAAGCCATCGTACGGCGCGGTCTTACGCCGCTTATGGCGCATATCGATCGCTATCGCGATCACCAGCGCGCCCTTTTCTTGGAGACCGAGGGGATCTATTTTCAGGTAAACGCCTCGGCGTTCTGCCTCCCCTTTATTCGCCGCTCTTTCCGCCGTATGGCCAAGGATAACCTCTTTTCGGCGATCGGCAGCGATCTGCACGGCGTACCGAAGGAGGGCTACCGCGTTATGGAAAAGGCGCTTGCCTATATCGGGTCGGCGGCCGACGGGATCCGCCTCTCAAGCGAAAGCATGCTTGAAGGGGTTACCCCCTTTTATAAACCTAATTAAAAAGAGCCACGGTTCAACGAACCGTGGCCTTTTTTATTCGATTGAAAGGATAATATCGCCGGAGGAGGTTTCAACCTCGCAAAGGCCGCCTTCGGTGCTTGTCGGCACTCTTACGGTACCCGAGCTTGTGCGCGCGTAAAAGATCTTTTCGGAAAGCAGGGTGCCTGTGACGTCCCCGGACGAGGCTTTGACCGAGATGCTGTCGGCATCACTACCGTTGAAAAATATGTCCCCGGACGACGTTTCGATTTGAAGGCTTCCCGCGCGGCAGCCCTCCAGCTTTACGTCGCCCGTATCCCGTACAATTGAGAGGGTATCGGCGGCAAGCAGGTTCTTACAATGGATATCACCCGTGTCACCGGTTGTGGAAAGGCTACCGAGCGAAAGGTCGGTCAGCCGCATATCTCCCGTGTCGACGGCCAGCGTTACCTGCCCCTCTATCTGCAACGACGAAAGCGTGATATCCCCGGTCGTGGTTTCAAGATCCATAGCGCCGACCGAAAGACTTTCGATCTTCATATCCCCCGTGCTAAGGCGCGCTTTGAGAAGCCCCGAAACGTTCGCCTTGACGGTAAGGTCACCGGTCGATGCCTCGTGATCGACCGAGGCAAAGCGGAGCCCCGCCCCAAGAGTATAATCGCCGGTATCGCTGCGAAGGGTAAGCGTTTCGTATTCTTCCTTCGGCAGATAGACCGTGATCTTCATCGAGCCGAAGCTTAGAAGATGTTCGTACCATTTTCCGTTATCGACGAGGGTGATTGTCAGCACCCCGTCTTTGACGGAAACCGAATGCCTTTCATTTTCTCTCTCCTGGCAGATGACGTGGCATTCTCCGTCCTCGGAAGGCAGGATCCAAACGTCGGCCGTATCAAGGTTAAAGGAAATACGATCGAATTCCTCTTCGATTTCATAGGTATTGGTCGTAAAATTCGAGGTATTTAATGCCCCAAAATCCCAGCCGTTTGCCGCCATCAGAACCGTGAAGCCAACGCCCCCCAGAAGAACGAGAAGGGCGGCAATAAACAACCATATTTTCGTTGCGGTGCGCATTACACACTCTCCTTTCCGATAAAGCAGAGCTTAATTCCCAAGAAGGTCTTTTTCGTCAGCCAAGCGGCCCCCTTGGTCGCGGCGAGAAAGGCGTAGAAGCCAAAGATCGAAAGCCCCACCGAAAAAAGCCCCGCACAAGCCAGGGCGCCCCCCGAAAGCGGCTTGCTGACAAGGGCGGTGAAAATGCCAACCAGAACGCCGCCAAGACCGCCCGCTACCAGGGATGCAAAGACAGCCCACAGTGAAACGATAACCGACCATAAGCTGATTATAAGCGAAAAAACCACAGAAAAAAGAGAAATAAGTAAAGAAAACCATACAGGCGATCCAATGATCAGTAACACGGTCACCCAAGGATTACGACCGCTGTGCTTGGCCTTTTCCCGGAGGATCTTGGTAAGCGGGATCTCGGCAATGATCTGCTTTGCGACCTCATCGATCGTGCCAAGGCTTGCAACCGCCTCTTCCTCGCGGCAGCCGTCCTCGATCTTATCGTCGATCATCTCGCTGAAAAACCCAAGCTGCTCGGAAACCTCCTTTTTGGGAAGCCCTGAAAGCTTTCTTTCCAGCTCCTGCATAAACTCTTGCTTATTCATAACGTTTCCTCCTTCGTCACAAAGCGGTAGATCGACATGACCTCTCGCCATTCCTCTTTGAAATCCGAAATTTTCTGTAAGCCAAGCGGGGTG
This sequence comes from Eubacteriales bacterium, assembly GCA_045661285.1. Taxonomy (GTDB): domain Bacteria; phylum Bacillota; class Clostridia; order Oscillospirales; family CAG-272; genus UBA1740. The sequence goes on from JAZRFI010000038.1 coordinate 24,738, forward strand.
ATGCGGTAATATTTCCGCAAGCGCCCCTCGTGCTCTTGCGTCCGTACCGTCAGCATTCCGCCTTGCTCCAATCGCTTTAAGATCGTATACAGCGTGGATTCGGACATTTCCATATACGGCTTCATATCCTTTATGATCTTATAGCCGTATGAATCTTCGTTTTTTATGGCGGCCAAGACGCATACGTCAAGCAGCCCGCGCTTCAATTGAATATCCATCGCATACCTCTCCTTCCGTAATACATCGAATCACGAAGTATGGTGTTTGTCAAGTCCTTTTTTGGAAAACAAAAGAAATTTTCCAACCCGATTTCGGTATAAAGCAAAAAGAGGAAACGATGCAAAACATCGAATCCTCTTTTTTACTTTGCGATTATGCCTAAGATGCGCCCGAGAGCGAGGGGCTTTGGTGCAGAAATCGCCGTTCTTCGGGGGATAGGCGTATAACCATACGTCGAGCCCGAAGAACGGCGATAGAAAAGGAATATAACCATGATGGAAGAAAGCCAACGGCTTTCAACCTTAAAGAAACCAGAATACCGAAGATGTAAAAAAGGGACTATATGCAAAACACATATAATCCCTTTTCCTTTTCGGTTATGCCCAAAGGCACCGCTCTACTTAGCGGAAGCGCTCTTTGTGTGCCTCGTAGGTGGTATGGAGCAGCTCGTGCGCCAGGTGAGAACCGGGCTCGCCAAGGAAGCTCTTATACAGCTCGTTAACCTGCGGGTTGTTGTGCGACTGACGGATGGTCTGGCGCTCGTCCTCGCTATAAAGGGCGGCGGCGCGCTTGTCGCGGTAGGTGTCGAGAATATCGGGATCCTCGTTCGGCAGAAGCGAAGGACGGACGTAAGGCTGACCGCCGCCGTTTACACAGCCGCCGGGGCAACCCATGATCTCGATGAAGGCGTAGGGCGATTTGCCGGCGCGGATATCGTCAAGCAGGGGCTTGGCGTTCTTCATGCCGTGGGCAACCGCGATCTTGATCTCTTTGCCGCCGAGGGTAAGGGTAGCTTCCTTCACGCCGTCAAAGCCGCGAACGGCCTCGAAGGCAACCTTGTCGTATTCCTTGTTTTCCAGCCAGTAGTAAGCGGTACGAAGGGCCGCTTCCATAACACCGCCGGTAACGCCGAAGATAACGGCGGCGCCGGTGTAATCACCCAGAAGATCGCTATCGAATTCTTCGTCGGGAAGCTTTGCGAAGTTGATGCCCGAACGCTTGATGAGGTTTCCAAGCTCACGGGTCGTAAGAACCGCGTCAACGTCCTTAATGCCGTCGTGCTGAAGCTGAGGACGCTCTTTCTCGTACTTCTTCGCCGTGCAGGGCATGATCGAAACCACGAAGATATCCTTGGGGTCAAGACCGTTCTTTTCGGCGTAGTAGGACTTCAGGATCGCACCCTCCATCTCGTGGGGCGACTTGCAGGAGGACAGGTGGGGCAGAAGATCGCCGTAGTAGTACTCGGCATAGTTGACCCAACCGGGCGAGCAGGAGGTGATCATCGGCAGCTTGCCGCCGTTCTTGATTCTCTCCATCAGCTCGTTGGCCTCTTCCATAATGGTGAGGTCGGCGCCGAAGTTGGTGTCGTATACCTTAGCAAAGCCGAGGCGGCGAAGGGCGGCAACCATCTTCCCGGTGACGGGGGTACCGATCTTCATGCCGAACTCTTCGCCAAGGGCGGCGCGGACGGCGGGGGCGGTCTGCACGACGACGTGCTTACCTTCGGCCATGGCCTTGTCGATCAGCTCGATCTCCGAGACCTCGGCGAGGGCGCCGGTGGGGCAAACGCTGACGCACTGACCGCAAAGGATACAGGGCGAGTTGGCGAAGGAACGGTTTTCGGCGGGGGCAACGATGGTCGAGAAGCCGCGGTTCTCAAAGCCGAGAACACCAAGGCCGTGGGCGTTCTTGCAGCGCTCAACACAGCGGCCGCAGAGAATGCACTTGGAGGTGTCACGGGTGATCGAGGGGGTCAGCGTATCGACGGTTACGGGGGTATGGCTACCCTCGAACATGCCTTCACGGGCGCCGGTCAGCTTCGCGACGTGCAGAAGCTCACAGTTGCCGTTCTTCGAGCATTGCTGGCAGTTTTTGTTGTGGTTGGAGAGCAGAAGCTCAACCGAGGCGCGGCGGGCAGCCGTGGCCTTCGGGGAGGAGATGCGGATCTCCATACCCTCGGCGACGGGGTAAACGCAGGAAGCAACCAGACCGCGAGCGCCGGTCGCCTCTACGAGGCATACGCGGCAAGAGCCCTTGGAGCATTCGCCGTGGTTAAAGGCGCAAAGCGAGGGGATTTCATAGCCGCAGATACGGGCGGCCTCCAGAACGGTCAAGCCCTCTTCAACAACGTAAGGCTGACCTTCGATCTTAATATTAACGTTAGCCATTTTCGGATCTCCTCTCTCATTCCTTAACGATGGCCTTGAACTTACACGAGGCAAGGCAGAGGCCGCACTTGATGCACTTGCTCTGATCAATGGTATGAACCTCCTTGACCTTGCCGTTGATGGCGGCCACGGGGCACTGACGCGCGCAGAGCGTACAGCCCTTACACTTGTCCTCAATGATCTTGTACTGCATCAGGTTCTTACAGACCTTCGCGGGGCACTTCTTATCAACGATGTGAGCGATATACTCGTCACGGAAGTGGGCGAGGGTGGAAAGGATCGGGTTCGCCGCGGTTTGACCGAGGGCGCAGAGCGAGTTGGCCTTGACGGTTTCGCCAAGAGCTTCAAGCTCTTCAAGATCCTTCATCGTGCCCTGACCGTCGGTGATCTTGGTCAGAAGCTCAAGCATACGCTTCGTACCGATACGGCAGGGCGAGCACTTACCGCAGGATTCGTCGCAGATAAATTCCATATAGAACTTCGCAACGTCGACCATGCAGTTATCTTCGTCCATAACGATCGCGCCGCCCGAGCCCATCATCGAGCCCTTGGCAACGAGGTTATCAAAGTCGATCGGCTCGTCAAGATATTCCTCGGTCAAGCAACCGCCGGAAGGACCGCCGGTCTGAATGGCCTTAAACTTCTTGCCGCCGGGGATGCCGCCGCCGATGTCGTAGATCAGCTCACGCAGGGTGGTACCCAAAGTCG
>JAZRFI010000039.1:0-29018 GCA_045661285.1 Eubacteriales bacterium
GAAGCAGATAGTGCGGCGCGGTCTCGGCGGTGATGACGAGCCCCTCGGCCTTAGCCTTTCGTATTAAGTCAACGCTTTCCTTGGTGGAAACGTGGCAAACGTGGTAGGCGCACCCGGTTTCCCTGATAAGCTCGATATCCCGCTTGATCGGCCCCCACTCGCTTTCCGAGCAGATGCCGCGGTGGCCGTGTGCTTTCGCGTATTCCCCGTCGTGGATATAGCCGCCGCGAAGCAGCGAATTATCTTCACAATGCGCGACGATCGGCTTGCCGAGCGCCTTAGCGATAAGCATAGCGCGCTTCATCATCTCTTCGCTTTGTACGCCGCGCCCGTCATCCGAGAAGCCCGCGACGTGGGGGGCCATCGCTTCCATATCTGAAAGCTCTTCTCCCGCTTGCCCCTTGGTGATCGAGCCGTAGGGGTGAACGCCGATAAGCGCGTCTTTCTTGATAAGCTCAAGCTGGGCGGAAAGGTTTTTCAGCGTATCGGGAACAGGGGAAAGGTTCGGCATACTGCACACCTCGGTGTATCCCCCGCGGGCGGCCGACGCCGTTCCGCTTTTTATCGTTTCTTTATAAGAAAAACCCGGCTCACGAAGATGCACGTGCACGTCGCAAAAGCCGGGAAATACCGAACATTTTTCCAAATACGAAAGAAGAGAGGAAGAGCTTTTCCCCATAGGCCCTACGAGCGAGGCCACGTAGCTTACCAATCCGCTTTCCTTAACCGTCATTTTCCTTCTCCTTCTTTCACAAAAAAAGCCCGCCGAGACGGCGGGCAAAAGGTTATAAGAAATCCGGTTATCCTTATAGAATAACCCCTTTATTGCTATCTTGCCGACATCTCTGTATCGAATTAAAGATATTTTCCTTAATATAATAGCACGGGAAGTCGGTTTTGTCAAGAGGGATTCGGGGACTTTTTTAAATTTCAGAAAAGACCCGAAATTTTGCCGCTCTCATCCACGTCGATGCGCTCGGCAGCGGGGGATTTCGGAAGCCCAGGCATCGTCATGATATCACCCGTCAAAACGACGGCGAAGCCGGCGCCGGCCGAGATCTTGACGTTCTTGACGGTTACGGTGAACCCTTCGGGCGCACCGAGCTTCGTAGGATCGTCCGAAAAGCTGTACTGAGTCTTGGCCATGCAAACAGGGCAAGCGCCAAAGCCCATTTCGCTGAGCTTATCCAGCTGCTTTTTGGCAGAGGGGAGAATGTTGACCCCAACGCCCCCGTAGATCTTGGTAACCACCGCGTGGATCTTTTCCGAAAGCGAAAGCTCGCTTTCGTAGGCAAAGGTGAAATCGCCCTTCTCTTCTTCGCAAAGCCTGACCACCTCGCGGGCCAGATCCTCGCCGCCGCGACCGCCGTCGGCCCACACCGTGGAAAGAACCGTGTTGACCGAAAGCTCACGGCATTTCTCGATGATGAAGTCGATCTCACGATCGGTATCGGTCGGGAATCGGTTAACGGCTACGACGCAAGGCAAGCGGTAGACGTTTTTGATGTTGGAAACGTGGCGAAGAAGGTTGGGAATACCCGCTTCCAGCGCCGCAAGATCCTCATTCGCCAGCTCGCTTTTGGCAAGACCGCCGTGCATTTTGAGGGCGCGGACGGGGGCGACCACAACGACCGCCGAAGGCGTAAGACCCGCCATGCGGCACTTGATGTCGAGGAATTTTTCCGCCCCGAGATCGGCGCCGAAGCCCGCCTCGGTAACCGTATAGTCACCCATCTTCAGGGCCATCTTGGTCGCAATAACCGAGTTGCAGCCGTGGGCGATGTTGGCGAAGGGGCCGCCGTGCACGAAGGCGGGCGTTCCCTCCAGCGTTTGAACGAGGTTCGGCTTTAAGGCGTCCTTCAAAAGGGCGGTCATCGCGCCGGCCGCACGGAGTTCCCCTGCGGTTACCGGCTTTTCATCGTAGGTATAGCCGACGATGATACGGGAAAGCCGCTCTTTAAGATCGGTAAGCGAGGAGGCAAGGCAAAGCACCGCCATGATCTCGGACGCCACGGTGATATCGAAGCCGTCCTCACGCGGCGTGCCGTTTACGCGGCCGCCAAGCCCGTCTACCACGAAGCGAAGCTGACGGTCATTCATATCGACGCAGCGGCGCCAGGTGATCCGGCGGGGGTCGATGCCAAGCGCGTTCCCCTGCTGGATATGGTTATCAAGCATTGCCGCCAAGAGGTTATTCGCCGCCCCGATGGCGTGGAAGTCACCGGTGAAATGAAGGTTGATATCCTCCATCGGCACGACCTGCGCGTAGCCACCGCCCGCGGCGCCGCCCTTGACCCCGAATACAGGGCCAAGAGAGGGCTCGCGAAGCGCGACCGTCGTATCCTTACCGATGCGGCGAAGGCCGTCGGCAAGACCGATGGTGGTCGTGGTCTTCCCTTCCCCCGCGGGGGTCGGGGTGATAGCGGTAACGAGGATGAGCTTCCCATCCTTGCGGCTCTTATCGTTTAAGAGCGAAAGGTCGATTTTGGCCTTATATTTGCCGTAGGGCTCAAGGTATTCGTCCCCAACGTGGGCGCGGGCGGCAATTTTGCTGATGGGCTGCATGTTGCAGCCCTGCGCGATCTCAATATCCGAAAGATATGCCATAAAAGCTCTCCTTATTTGAAGTATTTAACAGCCGAAGCAAACAGCTTCATATCGTATTCGCCGATAACGTTGCGGTAAAGCCCGTTGCCAACACGCTCAGAGTGACCCATTTTACCGATAACGCGTCCGTCGGGCGAAAGGATACCCTCAATGGCGGCCATCGAGTTGTTGGGGTTAAAGCGAACGTCGTCGGTGGCGTTGCCAAGAAGATCGACGTACTGGGTCGCGATCTGCCCGTTTTCGGCCAGCTGGCGAAGCACGCTCTCCTCGGCGAGGAACCGACCTTCGCCGTGCGAGATCGGCACCGAATAGATCTGGCCTACCTCGCAGCCGCGGAGCCAAGGCGATTTATTCGACGCAACGCGCGTACGGACGATGCGCGACTGGTGGCGCGCGATGGTGTTGAAGGTCAGGGTCGGGCAATGCTCGTCGGTATCGATGATCTTACCGTAGGGTACAAGACCCAGCTTGATAAGGGCTTGGAAGCCGTTGCAGATACCGCACATCAGCCCGTCGCGGCGGTCAAGAAGATCGCCGACCGCTTCCTTGATCGCGGCGTTGCGGAAGAAGGCGGTGATGAATTTACCCGAGCCGTCGGGCTCGTCTCCGCCCGAGAAGCCGCCGGGGATAAAGATGATCTGGGAATCCTTGATCTTCTCGGCAAAGGTCTCAACGCTCTTGGCGATGCCTGCGGCGCTGAGGTTGTTGATGAGGAAGATCTCGGCCTCGGCACCCGCATCCCGTACCGCCTTGGCGGAATCGAATTCGCAGTTGGTGCCGGGGAATACGGGAATGAGAACGCGGGGCTTGGCCACCTTAACGGCGGGGGCCGCCACCTTATCGGTGGTATACGCGTAATTTTCGATCTTTTTGCCCTCGGTGGGGATATTGCAGGAGTAAACGCCCTCCAGCTTATCCTCGTAGATCTTCTGCAATTCGTCAAGCGTAAGCTTTTCGTTGCCGTAGGCAAAGATCGGCTCTTCGCAAACCGTACCGAGAAGAAGCGCGCCCTCGAGCTCGCATTCGGCCTCCAAGACGAAGGAAGCGTAGCTGTAACCGAAGAGGGTCTTCATCGAAAGATCCTTATCAAAGCTAAAGCCAAAGCCGTTTCCGATCGCCATTTTGAGGATCGCCTCGGCAACGCCGCCCATACCGGGGGTATAGGCCGCCTTTACCTTGCCTTCGCGCATCAGCGACGTGACGCGGGCAAACCGGGCAAGAAGCGAATCGGTCTTCGGCAGGCCGTTTTCATCAAGCGCGGGCGAAAGGAGATAGACCTTATTGCCCGCCTTTTTGAATTCGGGCGAGATAATATTCTGTACCTTATCGGTGGTAACGGCGAAGGAAACGAGCGTCGGGGGAACGTCGATATGCTCGAAGGTACCGCTCATCGAGTCCTTACCGCCGATCGCGGCAACCCCCAGCTCCTTTTGGGCGCGGAAGGCGCCAAGAAGAGCCGAAAGCGGCTGACCCCAACGGGTGGGGCACTTACCGGGACGGGCAAAGTATTCCTGGAAGGTGAGGTAAACGTCGGAGAAATCGGCGCCCGAGGCGATCAGCTTCGCAACCGATTCGACCACCGCCAAATACGCGCCGTGGTAGGGGCTCTTCTCGGTGATGAAGGGGTTGTAGCCAAAGGCCATCAGCGAAACGTCGACGGTATGCGCGCGCTCGGCCGAGATCTTCTGAACCATGGCCTGAATGGGGGTCTGCTGGTGCTTACCGCCAAAGGGCATAAGCACGGTACCCGCGCCGATGGTCGAGTCAAACCGCTCGGAAAGGCCTCTCTTCGAGCAGACGTTAAGATCGCCCGCCAGCTTCTTATATTCGGTGGAAAAATCGCCCGAAATCTCTTTATCGTGTAAAGATAACTTGGCGGCTTCAATGGTGATATGCTTTTCAGCGCCGTTGGAGTTAAGGAACTCGCGGCTGATATCGACGATGGTGTTGCCGCACCAGTTCATCGTAAGGCGAGGCTCTTCGGTAACGGTTGCAACGACGGTTGCCTCTAAGTTTTCAGAGGAAGCCAACGCGATAAAGGCGTCTTGATCCTCTTGGGCGACGACCACGGCCATTCTCTCCTGCGATTCGGAGATGGCAAGCTCGGTCCCGTCAAGCCCGTCGTACTTCTTCGGCACGGCGTCAAGGTTAATCGAAAGCCCGTCAGCCAGCTCGCCGATCGCGACCGAAACACCGCCCGCGCCGAAGTCGTTGCAGCGCTTGATCATGCGGGTAGCGGTCTCGTTACGGAAGAGGCGCTGAAGCTTACGCTCCTCGGGCGCGTTACCCTTTTGTACCTCGGCGCCGCAGCTTTCAAGCGAGGAAAGCGTGTGCGATTTCGAGGAACCGGTAGCGCCGCCGCAGCCGTCGCGGCCGGTACGGCCGCCGAGCAGGATGACGACGTCTCCGGGGGTGGGGCATTCACGGCGTACGTTCTTCTCGGGGGCGGCGGCAATGACCGCGCCGATCTCCATACGCTTGGCGGCATAGCCGTCGTGATAAATTTCGTCTACGATACCCGTGGCAAGACCGATCTGGTTACCGTACGAGGAATATCCCGCGGCGGCCGTGGTAACGATCTTACGCTGGGGGAGTTTTCCTTCAAGCGTTTCGCTGACCGGCTTGGTGGGATCCGCGGCGCCGGTAACACGCATCGCGCCGTAGACGTACGAGCGACCCGACAGCGGGTCACGGATCGCGCCGCCGATACAGGTGGCGGCACCGCCGAAGGGCTCGATCTCGGTGGGATGGTTGTGGGTCTCGTTCTTGAAAAGAAGCAGCCAGGGCTCCTTCACGCCGTCCATTTCGACCTCGATCTTAACGGTACAGGCGTTGATCTCCTCGGATTCGTCCAGCTTATCGAGCTTGCCGACGCTGCGAAGATACTTGGCGGCAAGCGTACCGATATCCATCAGATTGATCGGCTTCGTACGGCCGAGCGCCTTGCGGGTCGCAATATAATCGTCATAGGCGTCGGCAAGAAGCTTGTCCTCAAACTTGACGCTGTCGATCGTGGTTAAGAAGGTGGTATGACGGCAATGGTCAGACCAGTAGGTGTCGATCATACGGATCTCGGTGATCGTCGGATCGCGCCCCTCTTTCCGGAAATAGGCCTGGCAAAAAGCGATATCATCGATATCCATGGCAAGACCGTAATCCTTAACAAAGGCCGAAAGCCCCTCGCGATCAAGCGCAAGGAACCCCGAAAGCGTTTTGACCGTGGTGGGGATCTCGTATTCGGCCTTTAAGGTCGAAAGCGGAGATAGGCTTGCTTCGCGGGCTTCGTCCGGGTTGATAACGTACTTTTTGATCTCGGCGATCTCCCCCTCGGTAAGGGTGCCGTAAAGCAGATAGACCTTAGCGGTCTTAACCGTCGGACGCTCGCCCTGCGAAAGGATCTGGATACACTGGGCGGCCGAGTCGGCGCGCTGATCAAACTGACCCGGCAGATATTCAACCGCAAAGGTGTAAGCGGCATCGGCGGGCAGCTCTTCGCTGACGGTATCGAGCTGAGGCTCGGAAAAAACGGTAGCCTTGGCGTACTCAAAAAGCTCTTTTTCAATATTCTCTACGTCGTAGCGGTTGAAAAGGCGAAGAGCGGTAAGACCACGGATCCCAAGAAGCCCCGTAAGGTCGGCAAAAAGACCACGCGCTTCGTTTTCAAGCCCCTCTTTTTTCTCCACAAAAATGCGATATACCATTATACATTCTCCTTTGCCGCCAGCGCACGTTTTCCGATGTCGCGGCGATAATAGCTGTTTTCAAAATGAACCTTGGGTACCTCACGGTAAGCGTTTTCGATCGCCGAGGGAAGATCCTCTCCGATCGAAACGACGCCGAGGACGCGCCCGCCGCCCGTAAGCAGCACCCCGTCCTCCGAGAGCTTAGCCCCCGCCACGTAAAGCTCGCCCGCGAAATCACTGTCGACCGTAATGGGGAAGCCGGTCTCGTACTTTTCGGGATAGCCGCGCGAGGCCATAACGACGCAGCAAGCGCTTCCCTTTTTGAAGCGGACCATATCGGGGGTAAGCGTTCCGTTCGTTGTCGCTTGCATGATCGAAAGCAGATCGCTTTCAAGCAGCGGCAGCACGACCTGCGTTTCGGGATCGCCGAAGCGGCAGTTGTATTCAATCACGCGCGGGCCGTCTTTGGTCAGCATCAAGCCGAAATACAGACAGCCGCGGAAGAGTCTGCCCTCTTTTTCCATCGCGCGGATGGTGGGCAGGAAAATGGTTTCCATGCAAAGGGCGGCGATATCCTCGGTATAGTAGGGGTTGGGGGCGATCGTACCCATACCGCCGGTGTTCAGCCCCGCGTCACCGTCGCCGATGCGCTTATGGTCCATCGACGAAACCATGGGGGCAAGCGTTTTCCCGTCGGTAAAGCAGAGCACCGAAACCTCGGGTCCCTCTAAAAATTCTTCGATCACCACGCGGCTTCCGCTCTGACCGAAGACCTTGTCCTCCATCATGGCGTGAATGGCGTCGGTGGCCTCTTTTTTGGTCTTGGCGATGATAACACCTTTACCGAGCGCCAGCCCGTCCGCCTTAATGACGGTGGGGATCGGGGCGCTCTCAAGGTAAGCAAGCGCGTCTTCGGCACACTCGAACACCTCGTAGGCGGCGGTCGGAATACCGTATTTCTTCATCAGATTTTTCGAAAAGACCTTGCTTCCCTCGATGATCGCGGCGTTGGCGTGCGGGCCAAAACAGGGGATCCCCGCTTCGCTAAGCGCGTCAACGGCGCCAAGCACCAACGGATCGTCGGGCGCGACGACCGCGTAATCGATCGCGTTCTCCTTGGCAAAGGCAACGATCGCGGGAATATCCTTGGCCGCGATCGGCACACAGGTAGCATCCGCGGCGATCCCGCCGTTTCCGGGAAGAGCAAAGATCTCTTTTACCTCTTTATTCTCTTTCAGCTTCTTGATGATCGCATGCTCGCGACCGCCACCGCCGACAACCAATAATTTCATGTTTTGTCTCCTTATTAATGATGGAAAAGGCGCATACCGGTAAAGCAGATGACCATACCGTATTTATCCGCGGTCTCGATTACCTGATCGTCACGGATCGAGCCGCCGGGCTCGGCAATATACGAAACGCCGCTTTTCTTCGCGCGCTCAATGTTATCGCCGAAGGGGAAGAAGGCGTCCGATCCAAGCGAAACGCCGCTGATCTTCGAAAGATATTCCTTGGCCTCTTCATCGGTAAGGGGCAGGGGCTGCTCGGTAAAATATTTCTGCCAGTTTCCGTCTGCGCACACGTCCTCTTCGTTCTTATTGATATAGCCGTCGATGACGTTATCACGGTCGGGGCGGCCAAGTGTAGGAAGAAAAGGAAGGGCGAGCACCTTTTCGTGCTGACGAAGGAACCAGGTGTCGGCCTTGCCACCCGCAAGACGGGTGCAATGGATACGCGACTGCTGACCGGCGCCAACGCCGATCGCCTGCCCGTCGTAAGCGAAGCAGACCGAGTTCGACTGGGTGTATTTCAGGGTAATAAGCGAAATGATGAGATCGCGCTTGGCACTCTCGGGAAGCTCTTTGTTCGCGGTGACGATATTCGAGAGCAGCTCTTCGTTGATCTTGAAATTATTGCGCCCCTGCTCAAAGGTGATCCCATAGACCTGCTTGCGCTCGATCTCGGCGGGAACGTAATCGGGGTCGATCTTCACGATGTTATAGTTGCCCTTACGCTTGCTTTTGAGAATTTCCAGCGCCTCGTCGGTATAGCCGGGGGCGATCACGCCGTCCGACACCTCGCGCTTGATAAGCAGGGCGGTCGTCTTATCGCATACGTCGGAAAGGGCGACCCAGTCCCCGAACGAGCACATACGGTCGGTTCCGCGGGCGCGGGCGTAGGCGCAAGCGAGGGGCGACTCGTCCAGGTCCTCGATATCGTCAACGAAGCACGCCTTCTTCAAGGTGTCCGAAAGCGGCAGACCGACAGCGGCCGAGGTGGGGCTTACGTGCTTGAAGGACGTAACCGAAGCAAGACCGGTGGCCTCCTTTAATTCTTTAACCAGCTGATACGAGTTAAAGGCGTCAAGAAAGTTGATGTAGCCGGGCTTGCCCGAAAGGATCTCGATCGGCAGCTCGCCCTCCTCCATAAAGATGCGAGAGGGCTTTTGGTTGGGGTTACAGCCGTATTTTAAAGCAAATTCCTTCATGCTTGTACTCCGTTCTTATTGATGATCTTTTCTTCGATCTCGCCGCTTGCAAGGTCGATATAGCGAACGTAGAGCGAGATCTTGTTGCTGGCGTTAAGGTGTTCCCAGATATCGGCGGCGAAAACGTTGATATCGCGGTGGATATAGACACGCTCGGGCTCGCCTTGGAAGGTGGGGATGGCGGTACCGTCGGTCACGTAGGTGTGGATGAAGTGACCGAGCCCCCCGCGTGAGGGATAATCAAAGGTATAGCGGGCACACTCGCTCCCCTCGGCGTCGATCGATTTGAGAATGCTCATCTCGTAGGAGAAATCGCCGTCCGAAAAGGTCAGCATACCGCTGATACGGGGGGTAAGGTTGGGGGCATCGGGCTCAAAGGCACGCGTAGCGAGCGAGGAACGGAAATCCTTACCCGCCAAAAGCCCCTCGTAAACCGTATCGGTCTGGTCGCCTTTGGTGACGATCAGCTTGTTTTCGTATTCGCGCAGGGCGGCGTAAATGATCAGGGAAGGATCCTCGACCTTCGAGCAATCGTAAGGCTCGGTATACAGAACGCCGTCTTTTTTCGTAAAGACGCGGTTGCGGCTGTTTTCGCTGCGACCCATGATAAAATAAGCAACGACGGCGCGCTTACCGTCCTCGGTCTTCCCGATCACGATGCCGCGACCGACGTAAGGATTCCCGGCGATACGCTCGCCCATGCTTTTCACTTCGTAAATATTCATAGTCCCATTTCCTCTTTGATTTTTTGGCAGACAAGCTCGGTGGCCTCGGGAAGCAGCTGCCATTCCGCCTCCTCCATCACGCGCCGTTGCAAGATCTCGGGCGTATCTCCCGCCTGGATCTTGACCGCCTTTTGGAGAATGATCTCCCCCCCGTCGGGGATCTCGTTAACGTAATGCACCGTCGCCCCCGTCACCTTCACGCCGTAAGAGAGCGCCGCCTCGTGCACGCGAAGCCCGTAAAAGCCCTCGCCGCAAAAGGAAGGAATAAGAGAGGGATGCACGTTAAGGATCCGCTTCGGATAGCGGGCGGTAAAACCCTCGCTTAAAATGCACATAAAGCCCGCAAGAACGATCAGCTCGATGCCGTTTTCTTTTAGCACCGAGAGGATCTTTTCTTCAAAGGCCGCGCGGTCGGCATAATCCTTTCGTAAAACCGTCGCCGTCTTAACGCCCGCCCGCTCGGCGCGGGAAAGCGCAAAGGCATCGGCCTTATTGGAGAGAACGAGAGCGATCTCCCCATTCGGGATCTTGCCCGCCCCCGAAGCGTCAAGAAGCGCTTGCAGATTGGTGCCGCCCCCCGAAACGAGAACCGCGATCTTAACTTTTTTCATAGCTTCTCCTTATGAGGCGCCCTTTATCGGGCGCCCCGAAGATCGGTGGATAGTCTTAGGCAAAAACGACGCCTTCGTCGCTTTCGATGATCTCGCCCATAATATAGGCGTCCTCGCCGTTTTCACGGAGAATGGCAAGGGCGGCTTCGGCCTCGTCACGCTTAACGACGACACTCATACCAACGCCCATGTTGAAGGTGTTGAACATATCGCGTTCGGGAATGTTGCCAACCTTGGCGATCAGATCAAAGATCGGCAGGATGCGAAGCGCCTTTCGGTCGATCTTCGCGCCAAGACCCTTCGGCAGGCTGCGCGGGATATTCTCGTAGAAGCCGCCGCCCGTGATATGCGAGATCGAACGGACCGTCACCTTTTCAAGCAGCGCAAGGATCGGCTTTACGTAGATCTTGGTGGGGGTAAGCAGCGTTTCGCCAACCGTTTTACCGCCAAGCTCTGCCATGGGGATCGAAATATCCTTTTCGCCAACGCCGAATACCTTACGGACCAGCGAGAAGCCGTTCGAATGAACACCGCTCGACGGCAGGGCGATGATCACGTCGCCAACCTGCATACTGTCGGGACGAAGGATCTTTTTCTTATCGACCACACCGACGGCAAAGCCGGCAAGGTCGTATTCGTCAATGGGATAGAAGCCGGGCATTTCGGCGGTCTCACCGCCGATCAGCGCGGCGCCCGATTGGCAGCAGCCCTCGGCAACGCCCGAAACGATCGCGGCGATCTTTTCGGGAACATTCTTCCCACAGGCAATATAGTCGAGGAAGAAGAGGGGCTTCGCGCCGCAGCAAATAACGTCATTGACGCACATCGCAACGCAGTCGATACCGACGGTATCGTGCTTGTCCTGAATGAACGCCAACTTCAGCTTGGTGCCAACGCCGTCGGTCCCGCTGACGAGGACCGGCTTTTCCATACCCGTAACGTCAAGCTCAAAGAGACCGCCAAAGCCCCCAACGTCCGAGCAAACGCCCGCCGTCATGGTTCTGGCGATATGAGCCTTCATCAATTCTACCGCGCGGTAGCCCGCGGTGATATCTACGCCTGCGGCGGCGTAGCTTTCCGATTTCGAATTCTTCATAGTCTTATTCCTTTCCGTTCCAGCAATAGGTGCAAAGCTTTGAGGCGGGCAAGCCAATGGCCTTTATTACCCCCCCAAGCGTTTGGTATTCGAGTGAATCAAAGTGCATCTTTTCGCAAATCGCACGCCGAAACGCGCGGCCCCTTTCGGTCGTACCGTCGCAATATTCGGCGATATGCTTCATACCCTCTTCCCCTTCAAGCTCCATAATGATGCGGCGCCCGATAAGGTCCATATCCGAGGTGTTGCGCGAAAAGTTCAAGTATTTACAGCCGTACATGATCGGCGGGCAGGCCGAGCGCATGTGCACCGACTTGGCGCCGTTTTGATACAGAAAATCAACGGTTTCCCGCAGCTGCGTGCCGCGCACGATGCTGTCGTCCACAAACAGAAGATCCTTATCCTTGATCAGCTCCTCAACCGGGATCTGCTTCATTTTGGCGATCTTGTTACGCTCTTCTTGGTTGGTGGGCGTAAAGCTTCTGGCCCAAGCGGGGGTATACTTGATGAAGGGGCGGGCAAAGGGCTTACCGCTCCCTTGTGCGTAGCCGATGGCGTGAGGGGTACCCGAATCGGGAACGCCGCACACGTAATCAACGTTTGGCATCGTGCCGTTCTTTTCCTCTTCCTCTGCCATAATGCGCCCGTTTTCGGTTCGCATCACCTCAACGTTGATCCCTTCATAGGTCGCCGTCGGGTAGCCGTAATAGGTCCAAAGGAAGGCGCAGATCTTCATTTCGTCATAGCCGCCGAAGAGGATCTTTTCTCCCTCGGGCGAAAGCTCGACGATCTCGCCGGCGCGAAGACCGCGGTGGGTCGAATAATCCAGCTTCTTGTAGGCAAAGGATTCAAACGAAATGCAATAGCCCTCTCCGTCTTTCCCGATGAGAACCGGCAGGCGCCCCTCTTTATCGCGAGCGGCGATGAGGTGCCCGTCTTCTTTTAGGATCAGGATGCAAGCCGCACCCTCGATGCTATCCTGCGCAAAGCGGATACCTTCTTCGATGCTGTCCTTCTCTTCAATGAGAGCGGCCAGGACCTCGGCACAGTTGACGCGGTTGCCGCTGATGCTTTGGAAGATGCCCATATTGGCCTTAAGGTATTGATCGACCAGGCTTTCGGTGTTGGCGATCATGCCTACCATCGCAATGGCGTAGACCCCGAATTTTGAGCGGATGAGAAGCGGCTGCGGATCGGCGTCGCTGATACAGCCGATGCAGGCGTTGCCCTTCATACGCTCGGTGATGTTATCAAACTTGGTTCGGAAGGGGGAGTTTTCGATGTTGTGAATCTCCCGCTGGAAGCCGTCCTTTTCGTTGACGGCCGCCATCCCCGCGCGAACCTTACCGAGATGCGTGTGATAGTCGATCCCGAAGTATACGTCTTGCACGCAATCTCTTTTTCCGGTAATTCCAAATAAACCGCCCATACTCTCCCCTTATCAGGCGAAGAAAAGCTTCGAAAGCGTCATCGGATCGACATACTCGCCGTCCTTGTATACGCGCATGTTGCCCGAGGCGATCTCGTCGATCAGCATGACCTTTCCGTCCTTATCGTAGCCGAACTCGAACTTGATATCGTAAAGAACGAGGCCGCGGGCAAGCAGATCGTCGGCCACGATCTTCGTGATCTTCTGGGTCATAGCCTTGACGTCGTCGTACTGCTCGGCGGTCATAACGCCAAGATCGACAAGCCCGTCCTTGGTAACCAGCGGGTCACCCTTTTCGTCGTTCTTAAAGGTGGTCTCAACGTAGGCGGGCAGATCGGCGCCCTCTTCAATATAATCGCTGTAGCGGCGGTAGAAGCTGCCAACGGCCTTATAGCGGCAGATGACCTCAAGACCCTTGCCGAAGGGCTTCGCGGGAAGCACCTCCATGGTCGTATCGGTAAGGTTTGCGCTGATGTAGTGGGTCTTGATGCCCGCTTCGTTGATCTTCTCGAAGAAGTAGATCGACATACGAAGATTGACGTCGCCAACCCCCTCGATGGTAAGACCGACCGAGTTTTCGCCGGGATCGAACACCCCGTCCTTACCCGTGCAATCGTCCTTGAACTTCAAGAGGTAGTTGCCGTTCGAAAGGGCAAATACGTCCTTGGTTTTTCCCGTGTAGACAAGCTTCTTTTCCATTGTTTTTTCCTCACTTTTTATCTCAAAATTTTTAATTACTTATTAAACTCGGCTTCGACGGCGGCGTTCTTTTCCAGAACCTTTTCGCTGTCTGCCTTTCGCTTTGCGTCAAGCTTTTCGGCCAGAGCCGCATCCTCGATCGAGAGCATCTCGATCGCCAAGAGCGCGGCGTTGGCGGCGCCGTTTACGGCAACCGTCGCAACCGGGATCCCGGTCGGCATCTGTACCGTAGAAAGCAACGCGTCCATCCCCCCAAGACCGCCCGAGGCGATCGGAATGCCGATGACCGGCAAGGTGGTGTTGGCGGCGATAGCGCCGGCAAGATGCGCGGCCATACCGGCGGCGGCCAGGATCGCGCCGAAGCCGCGGCCTCTGGCGGCCTTGGTGAACTCGGCCGCTTCAAGCGGCGTGCGATGCGCCGAAAAAACGTGCACCTCGTAAGGCACCCCGAAGCTATCCAGCATATCGGCGGCCTTTTTGACGACGGGAAGATCACTGTCACTTCCCATAATGATTGCGATTTTTTTCATAATTCCCTCCAAAAAAATAAAAAGATGCACCAAGATCCATTGATCAGTGCACCCAGACGGTCGGCTTTCTTCTCCCTTGTTCCTCGTGGTACGCTCCACCTATCCGTCAGTTGCAAAGGATGCTATTAAAACTACGTTAATGATTATATCATTAAGCCCCCCTTTTGTCAAGGGGTTTTCGCGGTTTCCCTGCGACTCTTTCTACTTTAATTTAAAATAAGGAGCTTCGCCTTTTCCTACGACTTCGCCGCCGTTTCGAAGGAAAGAGCCCCCCTTCAATAAGGAGAAAAGGCGATTGCTTTCCCAATTGGATAAAACAATCGCCTTTTTGTTTGTTTTTCTCTTATTTTTTGTAAACCTTACTTTACTCTCCGTCGATCAGGTAACGGCAGTTGACGATCTTTTCCACCATATCGGTGACCGTGAAGAGATAGTGGTTGGAGGACTCGTACCCGATCGTGGGGTTTCTTTGCATCAGGACTGCCTCACGCAAGGCAAACGCCTCATCCGAAAGAATGACGTCGGCAAGCTCACGGCTGCTTTTTCCCGCCTCTCTTCCCTCTACCTGAAGGACGTGGTTATAAGAGGAAGCATAATGCAGATACGTGATCTCGGCGCAATCGAAGAGAAGACGCGCGGCGGGCGTAAGCTCTTTGCCCGCAAAGGCCTTTTCAAGCAACGGAAGCCCATCCTTCCAGCGTTCGGAAAGGCGTTTCAGCTGGCGGGCGTAAAGCTCTCTCGAATAGTAGGTGCTTCTCCAACCGTCCAGATGGTCGTAGGGCGGGCCGATCATGCAGGTCGTCCAGCCCGTATCCTCGGGATAGAACGGCAGCGCGGGCCCCATATGCTGCGGGCCGTTATACATCGTACCGACCGAGAAGGGATATTCGTCAAAGGCCTCGTCGAAGATATCGATCGCTTCTAAGAGAAGCGCTTGATCCGCCTCGGGGTAAAGCGCCTCGATCAGCTTCTCCTTCGGGGGGATCGGTTGCCCTTTTCTCGTCATTTCGGCGACCATGCGGAAGACGGGGGACGGGAAGCCGCCGTGCGTCCAGGTCATCATCAAAACGTCGGGATCAATGGTTTGGCAAAGATCGCGGATCGACTGATAGAAATGACCGAAGACCGGAATGAAAGGCAGGGGGCAAAGCTCCCAGCTGTTATTCAGCTGCACCTTAATGGCTTTGGCGTTTCCAAATCTTTTAACGGTCTCGTAGCGCCCTTTAATCATTTCACTGGGGCCGGTAACCGAGATCGAATAGTCAGCAACCGGGACCGTGACGTCTTCGATGGTCTTCGGCTTTCCTCGCTCGCTTACGCTCAGGACCGCGATCTCCTTCGGGAGCCTTTCGATGGTTTCCTCAAAACCGTTTTCCTCTCTGTCCCACGCCCAGCTGTAAGCGATCACCGCGACGTTGGGATCGGCGGCGGTCGCGCCTTCATAGATCAGACGATTGGTAAGGGCGAAAAGATCGGGGCGGCGAAGCGATTTGCAACGGGGGCAGGTCGTCTGTCCGCTTGATTTATGGCTGTAGCAGTTGGTATGGTTTTCGGAGGCGGTGATGGTAAGATACCCGCCAAGACCCGGCGCGTGCTCGGTCAAAAAGCGGACGCTGTCACGCAGATAATCCTGCGCCTCGGGAACTGAAAGGCAGATCGAGGCGTAGCCCTCATGATATACGTCTCCCTTCATATCGGGGCACTTTTCAAAGAAGGCATCGGTCATCTCGCGAGGCTCGTTGATGTAAAGATACAGCTTCAAGCCGTACTTTTTAAGGCGCGCGATCACCGCGTTAAGGCCGCGGATGCGTTTTTCCCACCCCTCGGAAATCGAAGGATCATACGGGTTGGGGACAAGCGTATACAGCACCGCCTGCGTCCAGATCCCGCCGACCCCCATCGCTTGATACGAGCGAAGAAGCTCATCGGGGAAGGAGGCCTCGATCAGTCTCTCCTCCAAAAATACGTCGCCGTAAAGGCCGCAATAGGAACAGCAGAAGCTGCTTTTGAAGCGAGATTCGCCTTCAACGGGAGAATTCTCCTCTGCCTTCGGATAGATCGCCTCAAAGGCAAAGGGCGGAAGGCTTCTTTCGCCGAGCTTGGCGTAGGTTTCCTTTACGATCGCCTTGATCTTTTCGGTCCGTTTCTTTTGCGCCTCGGTAAGAGGGGTGACCGAAAGAGGCGGACAGTTGGGCTTTTGCTTTCCCAGCTTTACGTCCAAGAAATCATCCTCGTGCAAAATAAAAGCAAGCCGCTCTCGGCTCCATCCGAGAAGCGTGCAAAGCTGCTCGTAGGGAAGAAGATGCCAGTTCTGGCGAATGAGGGTGATATACCCACGGTCAAGCCACATTTTTTCGTGGGTCTCGTCGGCTTCGGGCGGAAGTCCCATATCGGCCGCCATTTGCCGTACGGTCTGCTCGTCGCACGCAAGCACAAGCGCCAAGCGGGCGGGGGTCAGCATCTCCCAGTTGCGGAAAATAAAGCACTGGGCAAGGGTAGGAAAATAATCAATCTTTAAAAGGGGTCTTTCGGAAAGAATCGGAAGCTCTGCCATTTTAAGCTCCTCCTTATTTTTCTTTCTTCCAGTATACCAACCTTTTTAGGAAAAGTCAACCGAAAACCGACAAAAAATCGTTGTCGCCTTCCCTTCCCTTTTGGGGATACGACAACGATTTTTTCAAAGAAATAAGGGGCGAAGCTGGCGGCCCGAAAGGGCGGCCTCCAGTGCCTCGGAAAGCTCTGTATAATCGCATACCAACGAGTGGGGCTTTTTCTCGGGATCGTCCTGCCTCATCGGTACGAAATACACCTGCTTGCGAGCAAGAAGCGTTGCGATATTGGAAAGATTGGCCGAAAGCGAATCGTTGGAGGCGAGCGCCAAAAGCGTAGGTCGGTCGGAGCGCAGATGCGCCTTGGCCGCCATCGGCACGGTGGCATCGGTGATGCCGTTGGCCATCTTGGCGAGCGTATTTCCCGTACAAGGGGCGATCACCAAAGCGTCGGCACGGATAGCGGGGCCAAGCGGCTCAGCCCCCACGATGCTGTGGACCACCTCTTTTTTGCAAAGCCCCTCCACCGTTTTCCGAAATTCCTCCGCGCGCCAGAAGCGGGTATCGGTATGATAGACCGCCTCACTCATAATAGGCAAAACGTCAAAGCCGTCGGCAAGCAGGCGGCGAAGCGCCGCTAAGGAATGGGAAAGGGTACAAAAAGAACCGCAAAATGCGTAAGCTATCATCATGACCTCATAGAAGCGCCGAAAGGACCGCCGCGGCAACCGCCTCCCCCGCTTCTTCCTTTGCGTACCGAAGCGGAAGGGCGGGGGCGGGAAGAAGATCGATCCCGAAGCGGGCGCAAGCCGCCTCGTCAACGACCCCCTTCGTGCAGGCGAGCTCCAAAAGGCAAAGACCTTTCTTGGCGCAGGACAGTATTTTTTCGTTAAAAAGCGGGGCGGGAACCGTATTAAGAAGAACCGAGCATGCGGCAAGCCCCTTTGAAAGTGAGGATAGCGGCAAGGGATAAACGCCGCCGATCAAGCCCCGCGGCTGCCGCGCGTAAGCCGTAAAGCGAACGCCGTTTTTAGAAAGCGCCTCGCCTAAGGCGGCGGCAAGATGCCCGTTCCCGACCAAGGCGTATTCCCCCTTTGGCAGCTCTCCCCCGTTTCGCTCGCGCAAAAGCGAAAGCGCCCCCTTGGCGCTTAGGGCCGAATTGCGAAGAAGAAAGGTAGAGTCACTTCCGTATTCGAAAAAGGGATGCCCCGTAAGATAAGGCAAAAGCGCCCCGTCTGCCCGACCGACGAAGAGCCTTGCCGATGCGCGAATATACGGAAAAAGGCAGGAAAGCGGCAGAACCGAGGGGGCTTCCTTTGCGTAAAGATGCACCCCGTCGCGACTGACGGGCAGGGGAAAGACGACCGCATCGCTTTCACTAAGCGCCGCTTCATCAAGGGGGATCCCCCCGTTCGCCATACGGAAAACCGTGTGCCCCCGCGAGGCAAGCGCCCGCTCGGTATACAAAAAGCGCGCATCCCCGCCAACCAAAGAAATTTTCATAGCGACCTCCTTTACGGCTTACACCGTCAGTATATGCGACAAGGCGCAAAAGAGGCCCTCTCCCTCGGCAAAAGAAAAAGGGGAACGCAAGAAAACGCGTTCCCCTGAAAGCTTTATTCTTTTACGGACCCTTTCTCTTCCTGCTTTTTTCGGAAAAGACGCTCGGGAAGCGTTTTTCCGTCCTTTCCGCGATAGAAGAGCAGACCGATCAGAATGGCGACGGTCGAAACAATCAAATAATAGAGCGCCTCGATCCCATACGAGGCAAAGGCGGCGTATACCATAAAGATACAGCAGCCGACCGCAAGGCTTGGCATGACGAAGCGCTTGACGGGGGGCAGATCCTTCCCCTTAACCATCAAAACGATGAAGATCGGGATATACGAAGCGTAGAGCGTGATGATCGGCAGCTCGTCGTTTTCCCAAGCAATGATATCGGGCAGGGCGCCGCGAATAAACCCAAGCTCCCACTGCATGAACCAGAAGGCGCAGAAAAGAAGCCCGGCGATAGCGGAGTTCGTAGGCATATCGGTCTCTTTATCCACCGTAGCGAAGACGCGGGGGCAGGGCCCCTGACCGCGCCCCGCCACCGAATACATGCCACGGCTGCAGCCAAGCACAAGCCCGTTCATCGTGCCAAGGCAGGAAATAACGATAAAGACGTAGACGACCGTGCCGAACACAGGGCTTCCGAAAAGCTTGCCGAAGGCCTCCTTCGGGATATTGGGGGAAGCCATCATCTCTTCGGTCGTTAAGGCCCCCGTAAGACCGAGAAAATAGAAGAAATAGACCGCAACCACGATCACCGATCCGACGATAAGGGCGATCGGCAGATTCCGTTTGGCGTTTTTCAGCTCTGCGTTGATCGAGGTCGCGATGATCCAACCCTCGTACGCGAAGGCAAAGGCGACCGCCGCCGCCAGAATACCGCCGCCCGAGCCACCGCCGACGGTCGCCGCGCTCTCTCCGAGAGAAGCGACGGTCTTGCCGTTGATCAGCCCCGCTACGGTGCCGACCAGCGCCATGATCCCAAGCGGGATCAGCTTGATAACGGTGGTAGATACTTGAAACTTACCGGCAATGCGCGGGGAAAGCGCGTTCAAGGCATACCCCGCAACGAGATAAAAGGCCCCGATCGCCATATGGATATCCGAGGTGACCTCCCACGAAAAAAGCTCGCAGGTATACTGGGCGGAGATCCAGGCAAGGCAGGAGGCAAGCGCGGGATAATAGACGGTAGACAAAAACCAGCCAAGCCCGTAGGCGTACATCGGTCCGCAAGAGACCTCGGCGTAGTCGATAACGCCGTTTACCCGCTCGTGCTTTTGCGCCATAAGCGAAAAAACGTAGGTGCAAACCGTCATAACGGCGCCGACCAAGGCAACCGTCAAAAGCGATTTACCCATGCTTCCGTTATTGCTTTCGAGAACCTTACCGGCCTTGAAGAAAACACCCGAGCCGATCACGATGCCGACTACCATGCAAATCGCGGTAAAAAGACCGTATTTGCGCTTCAGTTCATTTTCCATTCTTTTTTCCTAATCTCTTTTTACTTTACGCTTTCGCGATCACAGCTTTTGCATACGGATATCGGTGCCCGAAAGCAAAAGGACCTCAAATTCGCCGAGCAGGCGACTGCAGATACGGTCGCCGTACCGCTCGCGCAGCTCACGGTCGCCGATCAGATTGGTGCTGACGACGGTGCTTTTTCCTTGGTTGATGCGGGTGTTGATAAGATGATAAAGCGAGGTGATGACGAACTGGTTGGTCTGCTCGGTCCCAAGATCGTCAAGGATCAAAAGCTCACAGCCGAGATAACGCTCAGCCCGCTTGGAGTTTTCTCCGTATCCGCTTTTGAAGCGGTCGTATTCGAAATCCATAAGGAGATCCTGCACGCTTTCGTATACCACGTCAAACCCTCTTTCGATAACGCGACGGGCAAGGGCGGTCGAAAGGTGGGTCTTACCCAGCCCCGTCGGCCCCATCAAAAGAAGATTTTTCGCTTCGGCCCCGAATTCCTCGGCGTACGCCTTGGTGCGTTGCAGGGCGTATTTCGCCCGCTCGTGGTGCTCGGGGGCGTTTTTGTAATAATCCAGTGAAAAGTTTTCAAAGCGCTGACGGTCGATCAGCCGACCAAGGCCCGAGGAGCGGATCCCCTCCAAAATCAGGGCCTCCTTCATACAGTCGCACATCTTCGCCTCGAAAAAGCCAGTATCGTTACATTTTTTGCAGGCATAGGTCGGCTCGGTATAATCGGCGGGATACCCAAGCTCTGCCAAGAGCGAAGCGCGGCGCACGCGAAGCGCCTCATGCTCGGCCTTAATGGCGGCGATCCGCTCGGAAAGCCCCTCGCCCCCCTCGGTGGCGGCACGAAAGAGCTGCATGCCCGTAGACGAAAGCGCT
The DNA here is from genome assembly GCA_045661285.1 of Eubacteriales bacterium. GTDB lineage: Bacteria > Bacillota > Clostridia > Oscillospirales > CAG-272 > UBA1740. Next base: position 20,324 of record JAZRFI010000039.1, read on the forward strand.
TTATCGATCGCGGCGATCTCGGGGGCTGAAAGATGCAACGCCCCACGGCGCTCAGACGCCTTCTGCAAGGCGTCGGTCCGGCTCTTTTCCAGTGTTTCCTTTACCTTGCGGTAATTTTCAATATTATATCCCATACCGTCTCCTTATTTTAGGTTTCATCCCCGTTATTTTTATAGCTGCGTGCCAGGGCGCGGCGGAGGAAATCGCCGCTGTCAAAGCTTGAATGAAGGGCATCCTTCGGGGCTTCCTGCTTGCTTCTTTCCCTTCTTCCCTTTGCGCCCTTCTCTTCTCTTTCTTTTTGTAAAAGGGCCTCGGCCTCCCCAACGGTTTTTACACCGCATTCGTGCCAATGCGAAAGGATCTTTCCGGCGTAGCTGACAGAGGCTTGACCGGTCGCGTTGACCGTTACGTCATAAGCCGCCCCGATCAGCTCTTCCCCGTAGCCGTATTCACAGCACCAGCTCATAAAGGCCTTTTCTTCCCGTACCGAGAGCTTACGGCTTCCGATCCCGAACATATTCCGAAGGCGCCCCTCAAGCGAGCGAAGGCGGTTTTGCTTTTCGATGTATTCCTCGAGTGCCTCGTAGGTATCGACCCCCAGCTCAAACAGGCGGAAGGCGACCCTTTCGGCGTAGCGAAGCGGCTTTTTGTCGCCGTTATCCCCGTCGCAAAAGGCAAGCAGGGTGAGAATGTAGGCCGAATCAAGCCCCAGCTCCTCGGTAAGCCCGACAAGGATCGAAATATCGGCCGTATTGAAAACGCGGCCGCATTGGGCCTCGGCGGCCTCGATCAGCGAAGAAAGCTTTTTATCCTTAATGCTATTGGCCAGCTCTTCGGCGTTTCTTTCCGAAAGCTCTTGCTTCTTTTTCGGCTTGGGGGTCGGCTTCGGCATCTCTTCAAGCGGTGTTTCGCTTTGCTTGCCCGAGGAAAGCGCAACGATCCCCGCGCCCCGCCAAAAGGCCAGCGCGCTTTCGACGGCGGCAGTCTCTGCCCCCAAAAGCGCCGAGATCTCCTCAGCGGTGCCGCCCCCCAGCTCGCAAAGGCACCAAAGCACCCGCAGCTCGTCGGCGCCCGCTTCCAAAAGCAAGGGGGTTCCCGAAAGCCGTGGCAGGCTTCGGGATTCGCCGTTTTTTAGTTCGTAGAGTTTCTTTTTCATTGGTCTTTTCCGTTCTTATCCACACCGAAGAGGGGGATTGTTTTCATAGTTGTTCACCTTTTCAACCGAGTTTTCCACCGAAATTCAGTCGAAAAAACCGAAAGAAAGGGGAGTTTTACCGTTTTTGGTCTTTTGGGTTAAAGCGAGTCGGCAGCGCTTGCGTTACAGTCCTCACGCAAAAGATTCCCCGCCAAAAATTCGTAATACCCGGCCGCCCCGATCATACCGCCGTTATCGCCGCAAAGGCTTCTTTGCAAAATACAAAGGCGAACGCCCTTCTTTTCGCAAAGCTCTTTTACCGCCCCGCGAAGATGAGAGTTGGCCGCCACGCCGCCCCCCAAAACCAAGGGTAGGTCTTTATAGGCATCGAGCGCCGAGGAAAGCTTTCGGATCGCCCCCTCCACCGCGGTATGCGTATAAGCGGCGGCAAAGATCGCGTTATCCAACGCCTTCTTGCTTTGCTCGGCGTTATGCAAAAGATTCACGGCGGCCGTCTTTAAGCCCGAAAAGGAAAAATCGTAGGTATCCCCAACAAGGGCGGGGGACGGCAGCTTATAAAGGCGGGCGCTTTCGGTCTTTATAAAGGCGCGGTAGGCCGCCCTCACCGCTTCGCTTTCGCCGTTCTCCGTAGGATCGAAAGGCTTGCCTACGGCCTTTAAGAAGCCCTCAGTCGAAAGGCGGTCAAAGGCGGCGCCGGCTGGATAGCAAAGCCCGAAAAGACGGCCGACCTTATCAAACGCCTCTCCCATCGCGTCATCCCGCGTGGTACCGATCAACTGATGCTCGGTATAGCTCTTTACGTGATAAAGGGCGGTGTGCCCCCCCGATACGACGAAGGCAAGAAAGGGTGGCTTCGGCGCGTTTTCGGTAAGATACGCGGCGGCGATATGCCCCTTGATATGGTCAACCCCCACAAGCGGGATGCGGTTCGCAAAAGCGAGCGCCTTGCCGAAATTCAGACCAACGAGAAGCGCGCCGATCAGCCCGGGGTGATCGGTAACGGCAACGGCGCCAACGTCGGCAAGCGTAATGCCCGCCCGCGAAAGCGCTTCGTAGGTAATGCGCGAGATGACCTCGGTATGGGCGCGGCTGGCGATCTCGGGCACGACGCCGCCGTAAAGGGCGTGTATATCGGCCTGAGAGGAGACCACGTCTGAAAGAAGGGTAAGCGCTTCGCCCTCGCCGCGCACAACGGCAACCGCCGTTTCGTCACAAGAGCTTTCGATCGATAAAACGTACATATTTCCTCATCCCCGCCGAAGCAAAAGCGCGTCTTCGGGCGGATCCTTATAATATTTTTTCCGTCGCCCCACCGAAAGGAAGCCGAAGGAATGATACAGCGAAAGAGCGGCAAGGTTGGATTCACGCACCTCTAAAAAGCACACGGGAGCGCTTTTTTTCTCCAATTCGTCAAGAAAACTTTTCAAAAGAAGCGATCCGCAACCGCATTTCCGTTCCGACGGAAGCACCGCGATGCGATAAAGCTCTCCCTCCCCCGAAAGGATGACGCCAAGCGCTATGCCGATCACCTTTTCCTCTCGCTCTAAAAGCAGCGTTACCGTGTTTTCCGAGGAAAGATGGGCCAAAAGCGCACTCTCCCCCCACGGATCGGGAAAGACGGTCTCCTCAATCGAAAGAAGGCTTTTTAGGTCAGATAAGGTCGCCCCACGAACAGAAAGATCCAAGCCCCGTCCTCTTTTCTTCAAAATTTCTACTTCTCATTATAATATAAATAGCGGCCGCCGTCAAGAATAAAATGAACCGCTTTTGATTTTAAGGCTTTGTAAATTTTTCGGAAAACGATTTGCCTTTTTCGGGGGCATATGCTATACTTGGCTTGAAGGGAGAGAGGATATGAAGGATAAAAAGCTTATTCTGAAAAAAGTGCTGTCGATTATCGGCATCCTCCTTTTGTTGCTGGGCGGGTGGCTTCTTTTCCGCGCGCTCGGCTTTACCGATCTTTCGAAGGAATCCTTGCAGGAGGCCCTTTCGGCTTACGGTACGGCGGCCCCTCTCGTCTTTATCCTTTTGTCCTTTTTACAGGTGACCTTCATCCCCATTCCTTCAACCGTTACCGTGCTTGGGGGGTCTTATCTCTTTGGGGCGGTCCCCTCCTTCTTTTATTCCTATATCGGCATCATCGTCGGCTCTCTTTTCGCTTTCTTTTTGGGGCGCGTGTTCGGCAAGCGCTTTGTATACTGGCTTTCGGGGGATGCACAAAGGGTCGATTCGATCCTCATGCGCTCCCGCAATAAAGAGGCGGTCACCGTCTTCTTTATGTTCTTGTTCCCGATGTTTCCCGACGATCTCATTTCGCTCGTCGCGGGGATTTTACCGATCCCCTTCTCGGTCTTCCTCTTGATGCAGCTCTTAACGCGCGCCACCTCGATCGGCTGCACGCTGATCTTTTATTCGGGCGAGCTGATCCCCTTTTCGGGGTGGGGGATCCCGATCATTATCGCGGCGACGCTTCTCGGCATTTTCCTCTTTTACGTCTGCTTCCGCCACGCCGATCTTCTGGCCGAAAAATTCGATCTTTTCACCGATTACGTCGCCTCGAAGATCCCAAGCTTTTTGAAGGGGAAGCCGACCAAGATCCTCAAGCTTCTGCTCTCCCGCGGGCTGATCTTCGGTCTTGCGATCCTTTTGCAGGTCGCCGCTCTCGTCTTTTTACTGACGCGCTTTGTTCAGTATTACGTCGTGATCGCGCTTCTTAACGCCCTTTTGGCGCTTCTGATCTTTATTCATCTGACCGAAAAGGATACCGACCCCGGCTTTAAGCTGGTATGGCTGGTGATCCTGCTTCTCTTCCCGATGCTGGGGGCGGTGCTGTATCTTTTCTTGGCCAACCCCAAGGTGCGGAAGAAGCAAAGCCGCGCCCTTTCGCGCATTGAGCGCCAAAGAGAGACCTACCTTTCCGCCGATCTTGAATACCGCCGCGCGATCGAAGAAACGCTCTCGGAATACCGCGGTGTGGAAAAGACCCTGAACCGCACGGCCTACTCACACGGGCATCTTGGCAACCGCGTCACGTATTTTAGCGAGGGTGCCGCCTTCTTTGAGGATCTTTTCACCTCGCTTCGCGCGGCCGAATCCTTTATCTTTCTTGAGTATTTTATCATCAAAAAGGGGAGGATCTGGGACGAGCTGCACGAGATCCTTCGCGAGAAGGTCAAAGAAGGCGTAGAGGTTCGCCTGCTTTACGACGACGTCGGAACGCTGGGGGATCTTCCGGGTGATTTTGATTTCATTCTGACGCAAGAGGGCATCAAGTGCCGCAAATTTAACCCGATCCGCCCCATTCTTTCGGGCATCTACAACTACCGGGACCACCGTAAGATCGCCGTGATCGACGGCAAGATCGCCTATACCGGCGGCATCAATATCGCCGATGAATACGCGGGGCTTTCCGAGCCCTTTGGAAAATGGAAGGATTCAGCCATCAGCTTCCGCGGCTCGGCGGTCGCCAATCTCACCTTCCTCTTTTTGCAGGCCTACGACACCTCGGGAAAGGCCCCTACCGCCAACGAGGATTACGGCCGCTACTTCCAAAGCTACCGCGAGGAAGCGACGGCGGGGGGATACATCCACCCCTTCGGCGGCGGTCCTCTTCCCCATTACAAGGAAGGCGCCCAGCAAAACAATTTTCTTTCGATGATCACGTCGGCCAAGGAATATCTTTATATCACGACGCCCTATCTCGTTATTGACCATACGTTGGAGACCGCCCTGAAAAACGCGGCCATGCGCGGGGTCGACGTGCGGATCGTGACCCCGCATATTCCCGATAAAAGAATCGTTTTCGCCATGACGCGCGCCTCTTACCGCGGCCTTCTTTCGGCGGGCATCCGTATTTACGAGTACACCCCCGGCTTTATCCACGCCAAGCAGCTGCTGTGTGACGGGGACCTCGGCTTCGTCGGTACCATCAATCTTGATTACCGAAGCTTTTCGCATCACTTTGAGTGTGGCGCCGTGATCTGCCGCGACCCCTCGTTGCAAGCCATCCGTCGGGATTTCGATTCGCTTTTCAAGGTTAGCGAAGAGATCACGAGGGAAAGCTACCGTATGAACCGCTTCGAGGTGTGGATCAACCGTCTGTTCTCGCTTTTTGCCCCGTTATTCTGATAAAAAGAAAGCACCGCTTGGCGGTGCTTTTTCTTTATGCTTGGGTTTCGGCGGGCAATCGCTCACCCTGCATCGGCTTTTTGCGGCGCACGCGGCGGCGGCGACGCTTGGCGGTGGCCTCTTGCAGCTTTTTCTTATGCTGCTCACTCTCTATGGGGTCGGCGACCGTAACCGTTTTGCGGAAGCGAAGCGTTTCGTCACAGTTACGGAAGATGCGAACGTTTACGAACATCTCGCCGTCCCGCTCGCACGAGCAAAGCGTAGAGTAGCGGTGTCCCCTCCCCTGCAGCGCCTTGGTTATGGCCGTAAGGCGGCCGCCGCAAAGAGGACAGGGGGGGATCGAAAAGTCGGGACAGGAGAGGATCTCTTCGGTGGTTTTGTAGCCTACCTCGCCGATATCGGCGTCACCGTAGGTCTTATCCAAAAGAAAGCTTTCGCCGCGTTCGCCGTAATCGCGAACGCCCCCCACAACGTCAAGCCGCGTGGCGACGAGGGCGGTAAAATACGCGTCGTTGAGCGCATCGTGCGCGGGCAGGTTCTGGGGAATGCCGAGCGCCTCCATCGCAAATTCCAGCGAGCGTTGCTTTTTGGCGCCCCCTTCCTTTTGGCGGCTGTAGATCTTTTGCAGGTCGTAATCACAGTCCAGCCATTCGGATTTGATGTTATGGGCGGAAAGATTTTCACGGAACATCGGCACGTCGTCGGGCCCCCACGTAAGAAGCACGAAATCCTTTCCGCAAAAGCGGCGGAAGCTTTCGGCCGCCTCGGGCAGAGGAATACCGCGATCGAGCATCGCTTGGGTGATATGCGTCAGATCCCGCACGTGGCGGTGGATACGGCAGAAAAAGGTCGGCTTCACGATGACGCTGTAGCTGCCGATAATATTCATTTCCTCGTCTAATTTCACAGCCCCGATCTGGATGACCTCCCCATGCAAATGGGCGCCGATACGCCGTTGGACGGCAAGCGCCTTTTGCTGGTAGGTCTGGTTCCATTCGAGGTCCAGCATTATGTAATTCATAGGTCTCCTTAACGATATATACTCACCCGATTATTATAAAAGATTTCCCCCTCTTTGTCAATCATATTCCCAAAAAAAGCCGTCTTACACAAAAATTCCTTGACAAGAATAAAATAAAATATATAATATAAGTATCAGATAGATTATAAGCGAGGAGAAAGCTATGGAGAATGCAAGCCGTTTACCCGAACGCTTCGGGTGTATGGTTTTTGGAGACGACGTGATGCGCGCCTCTCTTGCCCCCGAGGTCTACGAGGCCTTAAAGAAAACCACCGAACGGGGGGAAGAGCTGACGCAAGAGGTAGCCGACGCCGTTGCCGAGGCAATGAAGGTCTGGGCGATGGAACGGGGGGCTACCCACTTTACCCATTGGTTCCAACCGATGACGGGGATCACCGCCGAAAAGCACGATAGCTTTTTAGAGCCCGCGGGCAACGGGAAGATCTTAATGGAATTCTCGGGCAAATCGCTGATTAAAGGCGAGCCCGACGCCTCTTCCTTCCCCTCGGGGGGTCTGCGCGCGACCTTTGAGGCGCGCGGCTATACCGCGTGGGATCCCACCTCCCCCGCCTTTGTAAAGGAAGGCACGCTCTATATCCCCACCGCCTTCTGCTCGTTCGGCGGCGCGGTGCTGGATAAAAAGACGCCTCTTCTTCGCTCGATGGATTGTGTCGAGCGTTCGACCGGCCGTCTTTTATCGGTACTGGGGATCGATTCCGAGGTAACCACCACCGTGGGGGCCGAGCAGGAATATTTCCTTATCCCCCGCGCCCTTTTCGAAAAACGGCGCGATCTGCGCCTTTGCGGGCGGACCCTTTTCGGTATGCGCCCCCCGAAGGGTCAGGAGCTTGACGACCATTATTTCGGCGCGATCCGCCCCGAGGTAAAGGCCTTTATGGAAGAGCTGGATCGCGAGCTGTGGAATCTTGGCGTTATGGCCAAGACCGAGCATAACGAGGCCGCCCCCGCCCAGCATGAGCTGGCGCCGGTTTTTGAGACCACCAACATCGCCTGCGACCACAATCAGCTGGTTATGGAGATGATGAAGAAGGTGGCGACCCGCCACGGCTTCGTTTGCCTTTTGCACGAGAAGCCCTTTGAGGGGGTAAACGGCAGCGGCAAGCACAACAACTGGTCGATCTCGCTGAAGAACGGCGCCAACCTTTTGAAGCCCGGAAAAACGCCCGAGGAGATGATGCGCTTTTTGCTCTTCCTCACGGCGGTCTTGGCGGCGGTTGACGAATACGCGGACCTTTTGCGCCTTTCGGTCGCCTCGGCAGGCAACGATTGCCGTTTGGGCGGCTACGAAGCGCCCCCCACGGTCCTTTCGGTCTTTTTGGGCGATGACCTTACGGCGGTGCTTGACGAATTTGCCGCGGGCCACGTTGATTACACCAAAAAGAAAAAGGCCAGAATGGCGCTCGGCGCTTCGGTTCTGCCTTGCATCCCGAAGGATAATTCCGACCGTAACCGTACCTCCCCCTTCGCCTTTACGGGGAATAAGTTTGAGTTCCGTATGCTTGGCTCTTCCGCCTCGGTTGCCGAGCCCAATATCATCTTGAATACCGCCGTTGCCGAGATCCTTGACCGCTTCTCGGATGAATTAGAGGGCGCCGCCGACAAGGCCGAGGCCATCGGTAAGCTGATCGGTAAGACCTATCTTGCCCATAAGCGCGTCGTCTTTAACGGAAACGGCTATTCCGAGGAATGGTTGAAGGAAGCCGAAGCGCGCGGCCTTCCCATGCGGAAGAACACCGCCGACGCTCTGACCCATTACCTTGACGAAAAGAACGTTTCGCTCTTTACCCGACACGGCATCTTCACCAAGGAAGAGATCGCCTCGCGCCAGGATATCCTTTTGGAAAACTACTGCAAGACCGTGCATATCGAAGCCTTAACCATGGCGGATATGACGAGCCGCGAGATCCTGCCCGCGATCGTTTCTTACGAAGGTAAGCTTTCCTCTCTGCTTTGTGACCGCGAGATCATCGGGATCCCCTCTGCCTACGAAAAGGAGCTTTTGACCCGCTTGACCAAGCTTTCTTGCGATATTGCCAAAGAGGGTGAAGCGGTCTATCTGCGCGCCGAGGCGGCGATGAAGATCGCCGATCAGATCGAAGCAGCCAAAGCCTTCTCTGAAGAGGTCGTGCCCGCGATGGAGCGCTTGCGCCGTTCGGTTGACGAGGCCGAGGGGCTGATGCCGAGCACGCTGTGGCCCTATCCCTCTTACACCGATATGCTGTACTATTAAGACTTCGTATTTTGACATAACCGAAAAGGAAAAGGGATTATACGTGCTTTACGTATAGTCCCTTTTTTGCATCTTCGGTATTCGGTTGATTTTAAGGTTGAAAGCCGTTGACTTTCTTCCATCATTATTATATTCCTTT
>JAZRFI010000040.1:0-8027 GCA_045661285.1 Eubacteriales bacterium
TCGCCCTTTTCGGCGATGTAGGACATAACCACGTTTGATTTACTGGTAAACGAGTCGATGATCGTGTAAATCGCGTTGACGAGGATCATGGGGCTGATCATCGGGAAGGTGATCTTCCAGAAGGTTTCCCACGGTGTCGCGCCGTCGATCGTACAAGCTTCATAGATCGCGGGGGATATCGACTGAAGACCGGCCAGGAAGATCAGCATCTGTACGCCCGAGCGGTTGATGATATCGTAGATATCGTTGACCAGCTGCGTAACGTACACAACGATCTGCGTACCGACCTTCATATCCGCAAAGAGCGCCTGGATATCCATGGCGGAAACGATCTGCCCGGTCGTATCGGTCTCTGCACCGGTCTCGATACCGCCGGAAGAGCCCATCTGGTCAGCCAGAACGTCCTGCATATTGATCGTATCCATAAGACCCGTCGCAATAATAACCGGAACGAAGAAGATCGCACGGAAAACGGCACGGCCAAGCATCTTGGTATTGAGAACGACCGCGATAAAGAGCGAGAAAATAACGATCGCAGGCACGTCGAATACCAGCTGCTTGATGCCCTCTAAAAGGGTCTGGGCAAAGCCGGCGTTACCAAGCAGAGCCTCTTTGTAATATTCGAGCCCAACGAAGGTCATCTTCAAGCCGTCTGCGGTATACTTAAAGCTGTTGAAGCTGAACCAGATCGAGTCGATCATAACCGGCAGATACAGGAAGAAGATACCGAGAATAAAGGGCAGAACGAAGATGTAGCCGTTGCGGGCCTTCCGCTTATCCAGCGAAGCGGGGTGCAAAAACTTGTCGATCCCCGTTTTTTTGTTGAACTTGCGGATGGCACTGCCCGTCGTCTTGGTCCCCTTGGCGATAACCGCCGTGGCGGGGGCGGTTTTGACCTTGACAACACGGAAAGCTGATACCAGCTTTTCCTTGACGGTCTTTAAGAAATCCTTAAATTTCGACATAGGTCATATTTCCCCCTTCCACAGTGATACGGATGCACGAATACGGCTTCATGGTAACGACCTCGCCGTTATCAAGACGAACGTTGACGTCAAAGATGTTGTAGTTCAGAATGAACTTCACTTCCTTGGTAGCCGCCGACGTCTTGGTGGCGTTCGAGTAGGTTACCATAACAAGACGCTCATCCTCTAAGGTATAATCGGTCTTATCGTAGGTAATGGTTTCGGTAGCCTTGGAATCGGTCAGATTGAAGTCGTAACCGATCTCGGCAGCGTCAACACGGGCAAATACAAGGTTTTCGGTCTGGCAGGTTTCCACGAGCTCTGCGTAATCCGCCAAAGCTTCACCCGTAAGGGTTTCGCTGAGTCTTGCAAGGATCGTGGCCTCGTCTGCGCCGCTGTAGACCAGCTGATTAAAGAGAGCCAGCTCTTCATCGGTAACGGTGCGGTCGAAAATGGCGGCGAGCTGCGAAAGCAGATTAAACTCTTCGGTATAGCTTCCTTGCTTGGCAGAGGTAAGGATCACGTCCTTCAGGGCGGAAAGCTCTTCACTGAGAGTGGCACCCGTCATCGCGTAATATTGCTTTTTGATCGAATCGGGGATCTGCGAAAGGATCGAAGCCCACAGCGCGTCGTAATCGACGTTTACCTTAACCGAAGGACGGGTCAGAACGCTCAGCTGATCCAAGCCTTCCCCGTCGCTATACGCCTCGTAAACGAGGGTCTTCAGCTCATCCGAGAAGGCGGCAAAGGGCGCCGTCGCGCTTTCACTGAAGATATAGTTGTAAAGGCTTTCGGATTCGGGATCGATCACATCCTCAGCCACTCTTTGCTGCAGAACGCTATCAAGGCTTGCGGCAAGGTTGTAAAGGTCAAGGCGAGAACGGATATCCTTCTTCATCGCTTCCTCTACCGCTTTGATCTTTTCTTCGACTGCGGAAAGAATCGAAAGGCTAATATCGGCCTTGTTTTTAGCGATCTCATAGTCCTTCAAGTTTCTTTCGCCGATCAGGAATACGTGGTCGGAAAGCACGAAGGTCTGCAGATCACCAAGAGCGCTGTTGAGACGGTTGTACTGCTCAACGACCGAGCCGTCGGTCTTTTCCTTCGTGAAGGGATCTTCACGGTAACGCCAGATGTCGTAGCGGATCGAATAGTACTTGTTCAGTGCCGGATCCTGCTTCAAGAGCATCGTGTTGGCGGCGTTATAAGAAAGCAGATAGTAGGGGCTTGCGCCGCTTTCGATCGACTTAAGGAAGTTGTAATCGGTATCACCCGCCAGGTTCATCGCGCTACCGGTATAATTGACGTAGCCGTGAAGCACCATACCCATAAAGGGAACCGCGGCGCTCTGCTGACGGTAGTTACTGCTGTCGATCGGCATATTGAGAAGATGCTCGGTATACTTGAGCGTATAGGCGTTACCGCCGCTCGTCATAATATCACCGTAGGTCTTCTTGATGGAGGTGAGAAGACGGCCGATGTCGCCCTTCGCCTCTTCACGGTTGATCGGATTATCCTCGTCAAAGCTCGAGTTGAGATCCGAGCCAAGCGTGCTGACCGAAATACCGAAGCTTCCGTCTTCCAAATACTTGGAAAGATTGCCGGAAAGCTTATCGTAATAGGTCTCGATCAGATTCGTCGCAACGCACATATCGAAGAAGCTTTCGAACTTCTGGTATACGGCGTTATAGATCTGCTTACTGCAATAACGGTTATCGACCGTACGCGCACCCGCCCCCTTCAGGGAGATGCCGTCAAAGGCCTTTTCGTTACTGATATAGGTGAAATCGAATTCGGGATATACGCCGAAGCCGTTTTGCGCGGCCTGCTCAATCAGAGTCGAGAAGCCGTCCTTTCCGCCAACAGCCTTTTCCCACTTCAGCTTGGTGGGATAGGTGGATACCATACCGCCGTTGGCAAAACCGGTCAGCTTAAAGTTGACGTTGGTAATGCCGGCAAGCTTCAGATCATCATACATCGCCTTGACGTCGGCAAACGAGCTAAGCGGAACCTTGACGTTTACGGGAACCGAAAGGATCTGCTTGGTGGTCTCGATCGCGCCGAAGGTCTCGATGTAAAGCGGGATCTGATCCTTCACTTCCGCTTCGGTAAGGCGGGACAGAACGCCGCTTCCCTCTAAGTAATCACGGTAGGCAGTAGCCATACCGACCCACGTAGCGGGATAATCGCTGTTTTCGGAATCGGAAAGCATAACGATGCGGGTACGGTAGCTGCCCGTATACTTACGGTCGGCAACAACCGTCCATTCGGTGTTACCGCTTACCGAAAGCGAATCCGAAAGGTCGTAGGTGTCCTTAGGACGCGGATAATAGGTGGTATAGACCGAAGCGTAGTTATGACGCATCGAGTCGAAGGAAACGGCGATATTCGCAAGCGCGTCGCCCTCCTCTACCATCGCTAAGAAGCCGGTCTTGATCGGCTCATAATCATAAAGATAACGGTCGTTGCTGTTGGTAATATGGTTCCCGTATTCATCAAGCAACGGGATCTCACGAATACCGCTGGTGCTGACGATACCGTAAACGGGGAGGCGAATGATCTCTTGGTTCTGACCGCTGACGGTGTAGTAAGCATAGTCCTGACCGTAGACCTTACCGCTCCACGAAATGGCAGACTTCTTGGTCTCGGTATAGAGCTTGTTGAAGTCAAAGAGCGTACCCGATCCGTCGGGATAGAATACGTAACCGCTATACAGCTCTTCATCGGGATATTCGCCGCCGTAAAGACCGGTCAGCTGACCGTCTTCGTTATATACGGCGTGATCCGCATAGGTATCGGTGCTCATAAAGCCGGCGCCGAAATAGTTAAGCGGACTGATGTATTCAAGCTGGAAGCGCGTTTCGTCGTAACGAATACCGTTGGCCGGAAGGCGAACGTTCAGCGCGCCGTCCGTGGGGTCAATGGTATATTCAAGCGAGAGCTTGAACAGGGGAGGCGCGGTCTCCTTGGAAACGTAACCGGTCTCGGCGTGGTCCTCGTCCAGATCGTCGTAACCGTAATCGGGGCAGAAGGTCTTCAAATAAGACTCGGCCACCGCCTTCTGTACCTCGGACGCATCCTCAAAGGTGAAGAAGGCGCGGTTCTGCGTTTCGCCGTTAGCATCCTTATAGGTAGCGGCGCTTTCAAACATCTTTACGGTCTTGGCCCACTCATCCTCGGTGGAATACTCGGGGCTGGCGTACTTATATCTGGCAAGGAACTTCGCGATCTGAAGAACCGGAACGCTGTATTCGGGATAATCCTTGAAGCCGTAAGAGCCCCCCATCGTAGCCAGATTCGAGAACTGGACCGACCATTTCGAGGGGTTCTCGTGCAGCTCGGGCAGCTCGATACCGGTCTCGTCGCAGATCTTGGCCATGTACTCCATAATGGGGGCCATGATCTTTTCGCGGAAGGTCTCTTCCGTGATCCAGCGAGGCAAGAGATACGTGGCGTTTTCACGACCGATCGTATACAGAACGCGGATACCGTTTTTGATATTCTTTACCTGGATCTGCCCTCTTTGAGCAGCCTCGGTATAGCTGTACATGTACTGAAGGTTACCGGTGGTATCCTTGTAGCAAACGACGACCTGCGACATAAGCTGGGCCTTTACGTTGGCCGAGATCACCGCGTTTTCCCCTACGTTGAAGGGGTTGGTGGTCAGCGCCTCGCCGGTGGTGGCGTTGTAGTAAATAACCTCACCGGTATAAGGCGATACGTACAGCTGGAACTTTCCGTTCTGCGTGTTGAGCGAGAGCGTAAGATCCATCTTGTCGACGTAGTTGTATTCCTCGGTTCCGTTGATACGCTCGAGAACCGAATCGTAAGAATTGGAAACAGCAGCGTCGGTCGCTTGAATGTAGGGCTGCTCTCCTTCTTCCGAAGCGGCGTAAACAGGAATTTCAACGAACGGAAGAACCGTCATAAAGCTTCCTATCACCATGACAAACGCGAGCACGGCGGATAAAATCTTTTTCATATTCAATTTTCCTCCTTTGCTCGTTATAGGCGATAGCTGATTTCGGTAATGATCGAGGATACGAAGGATACCATCTTGGTAAGCAGACCCGAGAACAGGAGCGCTACGAAGATGATGACCGCCATACCGACGATCGTGCAGATGGTGATCAAAAGGTTTTTGCCCATTCTGTAGTCGTGCGTGACCATAAGCCCAAAGAAGAGCAGGCAGCCCGACCAGATGTAGCCGATCGCAATGAGAAGCGTGACAAGAGCCGCTTCCTCAAGCGCAACGATGTTAGAGAGCAGCGTACCCATGATAAGGAAGAAGATCATAGGCGCGACGGAGTAACCGACCGCAATGATGATATCCTTAAACGAGCCTTCGCCCTCAAAGAGCGTGGTAAGACACCAGTTGGCAACAACCCACAGAAGAATCGGAACGGCAACCGAAATGACCTGCGTAAGGAAGGTCGAGTAGATCATGTCGGGATTCATAATGTAGCCGGTACCGACAGACTGATAGTAGAAGCAGAAGACAACGAGACCGATAATGGTAAGCGAGGCGCGTACCGAGCCGCGTTTTTCGTGCTTCAGATCCCAGAAGCCGTCAAAGGGATGGAAGGGAACGTAGAACGAATACAAAAGCTCTTCCCAATAGGTGGTCTTACGGTTGGGACGAATCGCGACGGCCGCGTTGACCTTAGAGGCAAAGCGCAGAAGTCTCGAAAGTCCTAAGCAGAAGACAACGACCACCAGCGGGATCAAGAGAAGGTGCAAGGGATCCGAGATCCAAGCGGTACGCACCTCACGGTAAGCGTTCGAATAGTTCTCTTCATCGTAAGCGGCGCGGAAATATTCCATCGCCTCTTCGTAGCTACCTTCACGGAAGAGGGCCTTACCGACGCCGATATAAGCGGTATCGAAGTTGTTGTTGTACTTCAAAACATCTTGCCAAGCGGCGATAGCGCCCGTATAGTTACGGTCATTTTCCTGTTTGATCGCGTTGATCAGCTTGTCGCCGTATTCGGTGCGGCGATAAACCGTAAACGAATCGGTCGCCTTATCCAGAAGAAGCATATAATCGCCCTGGTAGGTGATGCCGCAGATGCTCTTCATCTGACCGCGCATCTCACCCTCGTCACCGAAGGCGTACAGAAGGCTACCGTTTTGGTCGTAGGTGAAAACCTTATTACGCTTGGTGTCGATGATCGACCAGGTATTCTCGGGACCGATGGCAACGTCACGGATCTGCGAAGGACCGGTCTTTTCGGTTTCTTCGGTTGCAAAGGCCTGAACGTCAACCTCACCGCCGGGATCGAAGAAGCCGTTACGCTTCATAATCTCGTCACCCGCCGAGTTCAGCTTTTTGATAGGCGAGAAGTCGGCCGATTTGCTTTGGATAGCCGCCATCTGCTCATTCTCATCGATAGCGTCGGTCGTAACGTAGACGAAGCCCTCGTCGTCGATCGAGATGTTGTTAAACTCAACCGATACGTAGTCAACCGTTCCCTCTTGCATTTCAGAGGTCTGGAAACGGCGCCAGATGATATCGATCAAGCTGTAGGTAACCTTCTGCGCGCCGATAAAGCCGGTGAAAACGCCGTCGTCGGTCATAACGATAACACCCTGATAGGTGGTCGAGGAAACGACGAACATACGGCCGTATTGGTCGACCGCTACGGCAATCGGCTTATAAGCGGCACTGTTACCAAACAGATTCGACTCGGGGCGGGGAATGATCTTATCAAAGGTACCGTCGGTATAGAAGCGGACGATCTGGCTGTTACCGGTATCGCAAACGTAAATGTAAGCGGGAACGTAATCGTCCTGACCGGGGAGGCCCTTCTCTTTGGTAACGAACACGCCCTGGGGGTTCGAAAGCTGATAGGTGGCGCCGTGCTCGTTCGCAAAGGCGCTGAGGATGAACTTCAGCTTATAATATTCATCCAAAACGATGATTCGGTTGTTCTTGCTGTCGGCAAGGTAAATATTCCCTTTTTCGTCCGCGTAGATATCGGCCGGCTCGTCAAAGGGCAGGCCGCCGTTGGCGGGATCAAGAAGCCCCATGTAATCCGAGTCGATCACATAAGGGGTAGGAACGTAGGCGGCCGGCGAAAAAAGAGCTTTTCCGTCGATCGAGTAGGTATAGGTCTGATACGGCTCGGAGGCCGAGGCCGTAAACGCCGGGAACACCGTCACAGCGCACATCAAAAGGAGAAAGAGAGCGAGTATTTTCTTTTTCATTCTTTTTCTCCTTTCATTAATCTTTCATACCGCTGGTACCCATCGTTTCGATGATCTTACTTTGGTTGATAACAAAGAAGGTGATCGGTACGATCATCATAACGACCGAAGCGGCGGCACCGGCGCCCGCACGGGCAATACCGGCTGTCGTAATCTGTGAAATAGCGTAGTTAAAGGTCTTAAGCTGCTCGGAATGGATGTAGATCGAAGCACCCGTATTCCAAAGGTTTTTGAAGGTTTCGATGATCAGGGTCAGCCAAGCGGGCTTAACCATCGGCATGGCGATGACCCAGAAGGTACGGAACTCGGAGGCACCGTCAAGACGGGCGCTCTCGAGAACTGCGTCGGAAACCGAGCTTTCCATAAACTGCTTCATCAGGTAAAGACCCATGGTACTGGCCAAAGCCGGCACGATGATCGCAAGGTAGGTATCGACCCATTTGATCGAGCTGAGGATGATGAAGTGCGTTACCTGGTTAACCGTAGAGTGGAACATAAGCGAGGTAACGATCAAGGTAAACATCCATTTCCGACCCGGGAACTGGATCTTGGAAAGCGCGTAGGCCGCCATCGAAGCGAGAAGCAGGTTTCCGATCGTACCCGCCGCCGTAATAAATACGGTATTGAATATGTAGCGGGAGAAGGGAACCCAAGAGTCATTCAGCAGCGAAAACAGGTCACTGAAGTTTGCGAAGGTCGGGTTTACAACGTAGAAGCGCGGCGGGAACATCCACAATTCATCCAGCGGCTTTAAGGACTGCATGACGGTATACACCATCGGCAGAAACATAAAGATACCCATAATGGTAAGGACAAAGGTAATGCCGGCGTCGCCACCTCTTGAACGGTTTAATA
>JAZRFI010000041.1:0-17608 GCA_045661285.1 Eubacteriales bacterium
CGAGCCCCGCGTGATGGGTAAATTCGATTTCGATCTGGCGAGCGACGGATACCGTTTCTATCTTCTTGCCAACAACGGTCAGCTGCTGTACGAGAGCATCGGGTTCACGACGCTGGAGGGCGCCCTTGTTGGGATCGATACCTTCCGCCGCGCGGTAGCCGCCGGCAACTTCGTGGTTCTTGCCGATAAATATGACCACTATCGTTTCGTACTTAACCGTAAATACTACGGTGAAAATTATTCGACCCGCAAGCAATGCGAAAGCGCGGTCGAGTCGGTCAAGCGCTTTGCCGTGGATTCGGTGATCGCCGAGTACACGCCCACCGAGGAAAAGCTTGCGCGCTTTGCCGAGGCAAAGGCCGC
Source organism: Eubacteriales bacterium (assembly GCA_045661285.1). Taxonomy (GTDB): domain Bacteria; phylum Bacillota; class Clostridia; order Oscillospirales; family CAG-272; genus UBA1740. The sequence goes on from JAZRFI010000041.1 coordinate 364, forward strand.
CCGCCGCACCCCCGCCGACGTTGACTGGGATGCCGTGGCTGAAAAAGAGGCCGCTACCCCGCGCCTTGGAAAGTTTGAGATCATTCGCGGTGAAGACCGTGAATTCCGTTTCTATCTCGTAGCCAACAACGGTCAGGTTCTGTACACCGGTAAAAACTACGAAAAGCTTTGCCAGTGCCAGGCCGGCATCAAGTCCTTCAAGCGCGCCGTTTACGTCGGCAACTTCACGGTAGACGAGGATAAGTTCGGCCGTTTCCGTTACATTCTGCGTAACATCGGCGTTGCCCCTGCCTTTATGGGTGAATCCTACACCACGCGCAAGCAATGCGAAAGCTCGATCGAATCGGTGAAGAGCTTTGTCGTAAGCGCGGAGATCGTGTTGCCCGAGGCTGCCGAGGGCGCCGACGCGTAAAGCGAAGAAAAACATCCCATCAGGTGCTTTCCTTCGGGGATCTCTGATGGGATTTTTCTTGGCCTGTAAAGCCCCTTTTCGGGGGCTTTTGCCTTTTTGTTTCGCACAAGAAGAAAAAGCTTTATTTGTTGTGTTTTGTTTACAAAAAATAAAATTGTTTTGCCTTTGGAGGTCATTATGCAAGTTGTATGTATTGTTTTAAACCGCGTAGAGCTGCTTGACGATCTGCTTCTTCGCTTCAGTGAAGCGGGGATCACCGGCGCCACGTTTGTGGACGGGCGCGGCATGGCCAAGGAGCTGCACGATCATAACGAGTTCCGCTTCCTCGGCTCGCTTCGTCATATGTTCAACGTTTCCAGAAAGGAAAGCAAGGTCATCTTCACCGTCGTGCCGGATGAGCAGGTTGCCACCGTTTCCCGCGTTACCAACGAGGTGACCGGTGGTCTTGATCACCCTGAGACCGGGATCCTCTTTGCTCTCCCCGTCAGCTTTGCGGAGGGGCTTCCCAAATAATTTATGAACACGTTGATTTCTCTTGCCCTGATGATCTTCGGCGGTATGCTTTTTGGGCGTATTGCCAAGCGCTTCAAGCTGCCGAACGTGACCGGCTATATCGTGGTGGGGCTTCTTCTCGGCCCTTCGGTCTTCGGTCTTGTTTCCGAGGATTTTTTGGGGGACATTTCCATTATTTCGGACGTTTCGCTCGGCTTTATTGCCTTTTCGATCGGAAACGAGTTCAAGATCTCTTATTTTAAACGCGTCGGTAAGCTGCCGATCGTGATCGCCTGCTTTGAGTCGCTGTTTGCGGTGGTCTTCGTGTTCATCGCCCTTGTTGCGATCGGGCAAGAGGTCGCCTTTTCCTTGGTGCTTGCCTCGATCGCGGCGGCAACCGCCCCGGCGGCGACGGTCATGGTCATTAAGCAATACAGGGCTAAAGGACCCGTTACCGAAACGCTTTTGTCGGTCGTTGCCATCGACGACGCGACCGCCCTTATCCTTTTCTCGCTTTGCTCGACGGTCGCCGGCCTTCTCAACGGTACGTCGGGGTTTGGGATCGAAGCGTTCCTCGCCCCGATTTGGGAGATCGGGGGCGCGATCGTAGCGGGTGGGATCCTCGGCTTCCTTTTCCTTGTGCCGCTTCATTTCTTTAAGAAAAACGGCAACCGCCTTTCCCTGATCTTCGCCTTTATTTTTGCCGGGCTCGGTATCAGCGAGCTTTGCGGCTTTTCCTCGCTTCTGCTTTGCATGGCGATGGGGGCGGTTATCGCCAACTTCTCCCCCGACGTCAACGCGCTTATGGATCTTTGCGATGGGATCACCCCCCCGATGTTCATCCTCTTTTTCGTCGCGTCGGGCGCCGATCTGAAGCTTTCGGTGCTGCCGCTCGTCGGGCTGGTGGGCGCGGTTTACATTGTCTTGCGCGTGATCGGAAAGATCATCGGAAGCGCTCTTGGCGCCTCGCTTTGCCACGCGGAGGAAAAGGTTCGCCGCTATCTCGGCTTTTCGCTTTTGCCGCAGGCGGGCGTTGCCATCGGTCTTTCCTTGGCGGCGGCCGAGACCGTGCCGCAATACGCGCCCCAGATCCGCGCCGTCATTCTTTGCGCTACGCTTGTTTATGAGCTGATCGGCCCCGGCGTCACCAAGATGTCGCTTCGCCGCGCGGGGGAGATCGGTATGGATCCGAAGTATTGACCGTTTTTATGCAATATTTGGTAGGACGTCGCCGTTTGGCGGCGTCTTTTTTTGTCACACTTGCCAACGGGAACGAGACAGATTTGGAATATATGTAAAAAATGATCGAAGCCCGCTTGTTTTACTTGCTTTTTTTTATTTTATATGATAAAATCTATACTGAAAAGTTTGCCCCACCGCGTGTGGGGAAGAATAAGGAGAAGAACTATGAAAAAACGCATTGCTTGTTTCTTGCTGGCAGCCCTTTTTGTGCTTTCGGCAATGCCGCTTTTTGTCTTTACGGCAACGGCAGAGCAACCCGAGGCGGAGGAACCCATCAATTACGACGATCTGTACGTAAAGCTGGGTCTTGCCTTCCAATTCGATATGTTTGCGGCCAATCCTATTTGGGATCCTGACGGGACGGCTGTTGTCATCCCCGAAGAACTGTACGCCATGAAGGATGAGAACGGAGAGTTTCTCTTCGATACGGTCGAATCGCGTGTTGACCAGGTCTTTGCTGAAGACGGAACTACGTTGACTGCGGTAAGCATGAACAAATTTTTCTCGGACGCCGTTACGGCGTATAAGGCTTCGTGGGACGAGATCTTTGCTTCCTTCCGCTACGCCGGCAACCGCAAGCTGCAAACTCAGCTTCCCACCGTCGGTACGAGAAGCCACAACGATAAGACGGGCGGTCAGCAGGCCGTAAGCTTCACGTTTGAGCCCGGCTATTTGCAGTTCAAGGGATCAGACGGCTATAACGAGTCTAAGATCGGCATCATCGGTGAAAGCTATCGCGGAACCTCTTCGATCCAGTACGTTATGGCTCCCGGTTCTCAGCTCGGATCGAATTATTACATCCTGTACCGCGGCGTTTCGCTCAGCTTTACCCCCGGCGTTGACGGCGGTTTGATTTTCAAAAGCGGTATGAGCTATCAGGGCGTTAATTACGGCAACCCCACCACCAACGGCTCGATCGACCCCGATAAGATCGGCGATCTTACCATCACGGTCGGGCACCCCGATGTTTCGGGCGTGGAAGAGCGCGCACAGATGAATGGGCGCCTTGTGGTCCGTTATAACGCCGATAAGCTGATCGAAAGCAGCATCAGCTACGGCGCTACCTCCACCGACAGTGTTCTGCAGATGTCTTTGCTCAACTTCTACAAGTCGAGCAAGGCGCAGCTCTACGCGATCCGTATTTACGACCGCGAGCTGACCGAAGAGGATATCAAGCTGAACCACTTCGCCGATATCGCCAAATATTATAAATTGAACGTTGCCGGCTACTTCGCTCTTACTGAGGCGGAAAAGATCGAGCTTGCCGATACCTATGCTGACGTGACGATCGGTAATCACGACGCCGCGTTTATCGAAGAGCTTCGCGTGAGCGTTCCTGAAAAGATCGAAGATCTGATTTACGGCGCTCTCGTTAAAGAGGACCAGATCAATTCCGGCGCCTTTGATTTCAGCGAGCTGGCCAAGAGCCTGAAGCTGGATATCACCTCGGTTCGCGCGCTTCCCGTTGAATACCGCCAAGAGGTATACAGCGCAGTCCTCGGTCTGATCGATAAGTCCAAAGCGAACGTTGAAGAAACCATCGAAGTCACCATCAACGCGATCCTTGAGGAAAACTTCGGCGATTATATTATGGATGAAGCTTCGATCACCTATAAGGACCTGTACGTAAAGCAGGATAACCTGAAGATCTGGGTAGACTTCTTTGCCGCAAGAGAGAGCGACGGTCTGATCTATGACCAGTACAGCTATCCCGACGCTACCCAAGATAGCGAAGTAAGCCATATCGGGAACGCTGAGCAGCCCTATAACGCAGACATTCTGTTCCAGAAATACCGCTTCCGCGGGGAAGACCAAAGCTCGAAAATTAACGCCTTCTTCTTCAAGAAGGTACTCGCGAACGAAGGTACGAACATCCGCGCGTACGGCGACGGCTGCTTGAGAACCGGCCCTCAGAACATGATCGGTCTTCTTTCTCCCGGCAGCATGGAGGATACCACCTACCAGCTGGTTACCAAGACCATTGGTAAGGACGGGGGTATGGTGGGTAGCTCCTATACCCAGTTCGACGGTATCCGTTTCACCTACGGTGTCGATAAGAGAGGATCCGCTTACATCAGCGCGTTGCAGTATCACAGCTTCGGTACGGCCGATAGCGGCTTGACCCTTGATAGCACGAACACGACCCGTCTTTCCGCCGGAAAGCAGGTCAACTTCGGCGATATGACCTACTCCTCTGACTTAACCATCACCGTCGATAAGGGTAAAACCAAGACCTTTATGTACCAGATCGGCTATATTACCGACAAAAACGGTAACAACGCCTACACCGCTAAGCTGGTCAGTGCCCCCGACGTATCCGGTCTGACGGTTGCTGGCACGGCAGGCTATTATGAATATAAAACGGTAGGCGAAGCGAAGCTGTACGTTGATGCTAAGGGTAACCTTGCCTGGAACAACGGCAGCTGGCAGAAGCACTTCTACCTGGTCGATAAGGGCAACGGCGAATTCGCTTATTGCGACGGCAACGGAAACGAATGGATCCTTACCACGGCCGACAACATCGATGAGGTTGGACGTACGGCCTACGGTACGGCCTTTGATGCGGACGTTTCGCTCGTCGGTCCTTTGTACGACAACAACAAGATCACCGAGGTCCCCGTCGGTACGTCGAACGCGCACGGGCCCTTCGATTTCACGACGATGTCGGTTTCGGCTTACGGTAACGGCAATCTTCTTTATAAGTTGGATGACCTTACCTACCGTAACCAGCAGGTAGGTATTCTCGGTAGTGGCGCGGATATGACCATCTACGCGATCCGTACCTACGACTGCGTTTTGACCGAGGCAGAGATCCGCCAGAACCACTTTGCTGACCTTGCCGGTTACTACGGTTTTGACCTTTCGCTCTACATGATCCTCAGCGACGCGCAGAAGACGCAGCTTTACGATTCGCTTATCACGATGCAGCTGGGTGACAACCGCGAAACCTGCATCGCGAACTACGAAGCTCTGCTTTCCGAGCTGCTTTACTCCTTCGAGAGCGAGAGCGAGGAAGCCGATTCCTTCCGCAGGCTTTGCGAAAACTACCTCTTGAACGTCGATTCGCTCTTGAAGCTTTCGGTCGAAAGCCAACAGAACGTCTTTGAAAGCTTTGCCGACGTCAATCCCAATAACCTGCACTACGCGGCTATTCTTCAGGCTCGCCTGGAAAAGGCGGTAGAAGACGAGCTCTTCAACCACTACGAAGAAGCGACCATCCACAAGACGATCGACTTCTCCGCTTGGCAGCTGCACGTTTACGGTGATCCCGGCTTCCGCGCGGTATTCAAGATCAACGAACATCATCTTTCCACCATGATCGCCCGCAATACGACGGCTACGATCGGTATCCTTATCGCCGAAAAGGGGAATAAGGCCGGTCAGGTCGCTTCGATCGACGGGGTCAAGGTAGAGGTCGCGGGCGATGGCTCGCTCATTATTCCCGAGGGTGTCAACGCCACGATTGCTTACGAGAACGGACAGTATACCGACGCTGTTATGCAGGAGAACGGAGAGATCTTCTTCTCGGAGGCTATCCTTCCCGACGAAGAATCCTACGGACAGAAGTATTACTGCGTTGCCTTCGTCGTGCTTCGTACGGCAGAGGACTCCATCGTATACACGCAGGTAGCCCCGTACGACCGTGACAACGCCCCCTCGCTTGGTGAGTTTTCTCAGCAGGCCTTGGCGCTGAACTGGGCGTACCCCAACGTACAAACGGTTCTGACCAAGTACCTTGAGGATGACGGGTACAATAAGGTTGCGGGCTTCATCGGCAACTCGGTCATTTCGGATCTCCGTGTTTCGATCGAGAGCAGTGAGCGCAAGGACATCGATCGCGTTAACCCCTTGCTGAACTTCTATTTCGGCGTTTCCATGATTGAAGGAGATATTGATGGCAACGGTATTTACATCGGTAAGTATGACTCGGTCTACGAGAAGAACTGCTACGGTGTAACCGTCCAGAATGGAAACCTGTACGTCTGGTACAACGACGAAGCGCAGGTCGATATGGTAATTGATCTGCTTGATGAGATCCTGGCCTACTATTACAACCTCGGCGGCGATATCGTATTGCCGAACGGCTTTAACGAAGTAAGAAAGGTTATGGCGACTCAATAATCACAAATAAGGGATAAAGCCTTTTGGCTTTATCCCTTGTTTTTTTGCACGCGCTATTTATAATAAAATATGTAGGTTTCGTTGCGCGGCTGCCCTTTTAAAACCTTTTACTTTTGTTCCTAAAAGGAGTTCCTTATGAAAAAGCGTATTTTGGCTTTGCTTCTTTGTGCTGTCCGTGCTTACAAACGTCCCCTTTCGGAGGATGAGATTTTTTGAACCGCTTTGCCGACCTTACGGGTTATTAAGGCTTCGCCCTTTCGCTTTACGCGCTGTTCGGCGCGGAAGAGAAGTGCGAGCGTTACCGAGTGCTTTCGAAAATGAAGCCGGGGGAAAGCTATCGCCTTACGAGGATCTGCTTGCCTTGTGCTCTACGCCTTTGAGAGCGATACGGCGGCAAAATCACAGTCTGCTCGCTTCAAAAGCCTGCCAAGAGGCCCTCTTGACAGGCTTTTTCCTTTTTGATATAATAAAAATGAGAAAACGGTTTCGTGGGAGGTATAGTTATGGCACAGGTTACGATACGAGATGTGGCCGCCGCGTGCGGCGTCAGCATCGGCACGGTATCCAAGGCTCTGAACAGGAACGAGCGTATCAGTGATGAAACGGTTGAAAGGATCCGTAAGGTGGCCGAGGAAATGGGATATACCGGCTTTGCGGCCGCTCGCCTTCTTTCGGCGCGCCGCCGCCGCGTGGCCGTTGTTTTAGTGAAGGATGCCGCCGGCTTGCACGAGCGGTACCTTGCGGGGGTCCGTGCGACCCTTCCCGCCCTTTCTGCGTATGGCATTGAATGTGACGTCTTTTATTACGGTGAGGATTTCACCCCCTTCACTGAAGAGAGCGTCTTATCCTACGAGGGGGTCGTGGCGCTTTCTTCTCTGGCCGGGCGGCTTGGGAGCCTTGGCAACACCCCGCTCGTTCTTCTTCGCTCCCGTTCCTCGGCGGCAGAGCCGATTGCCGAGGTAACGCCCAACTACCGCGTGATGGGGCGCCTTGCCGCCCAATTCTTGGCCTTTGCAACGTCGGGGGGAGAGGCGGCGGTGCTTTGCAGTCGCCGTGGCGTTTTTTCCGAGGAAGAGACGGTGCGCGGATTCCGTGAGCTTTCTGAAAGGCTTTCCTTCCCTCTTGCGGGGATTGCCGAGTGTGGCGAAAGCCCGCGCCAGGCAAGCTTTGAGCTTCGGCGGCTTTTGCAGACTAATCCTCGTCTTCGAGGTCTTTTCATCGTGGGGCTGTCGCCTTCGTCGGTTCTTCCTCTTATTGGGGAAAGCAAAAAGAAGCTGACGGTTATTGCCACCGATTTTTCCCAGGATTCCATCGAAGCGTTGCGTACCGGCCGCCTTTCGGCGCTTTTGTATCCTTCCCCCGAAAGGCAAGCGGAGGAGGCCCTTCTTGCGATGAAGCAAGGCTTGCAGGGGCGGGTGTTGGAAAGGTATCTTTCCATACGGCCCGAGCTCGTCTTAAAAAGCAATCTTGAATGTTATATATAATAAAGAAAAACGCTTACCGTTCGGTAAGCGTTTTTTTGATGCATCAAGGGGTGATCAGTTCTGCGCGTAGAAGCGGTCGACAACATCCTGAAGGGCCTTGTTCTTCGCGTCAATCTCCGCATTCCAGGTCGAGGAGAACTTGTTAGTTCCGCCGCCGTCTTTGGAAACGTCGATGATATCGTAGATGGTGTGGCCGGTGTTGCTAGGAGAGTTGCTCGAGAAGGAACGGGCGCAGTAGTTATCGAAGAGGAATTCCTGCGGGCAAGCAACGGCCGAGCGGATGATATCCAGAACGTCAAGCTGCTTGGTATTTTCAACGGCGTTGTTCTTCAGCTTCAACTCAACGTCGAAGTACTGACGGGCGATCGGAATGCTTTCCTCGGTCATATACTGCATAAGGGCCGAGCAAGCGGAAAAGTCGTGGCTCGAAACCTCAAGGATCGCGCCGCCGCAAGCGTTGTCGGAAACGAGGTTGCGGTACGCCTTGTGCTGGTCGTACTTAGGATAGGGGATAACGGCCGCTGCATCGTTCATGTTACGGAAGTTGTCACCTTCAAGCGCGGCCAGGAACTGGTCGGTCATGAAGAGGGCGTTTCCGTTCTGGAAGATGGTCAGCCCGTTTGCGTCGGTATCCTCCTTAGTACCGGTACCGGAAATGTAATTAACGATCTCTGCAATGTAGTCAACAAGGTCACTCTGTTGGGAGGGATCCGAAACGTAGCTGGGACGGTTATTGGCGTCATAGGAGAAGATGTTCATATTCGACGAGAAGAAGAAGGAACGGGCGTAAAAACCGGAGTAAACAAGGCCCCAGAAGGACTGGCTTTCGTCGAGGTTGTTCGGGTTGTAGGCGCGGTCGACGTAGTCGAACATGGTCTCGTAGGTCCAAGCGACGTCGGGATCGTCGCCGAGAATGATGTCGTAAAGGCCGTCCATACCACCCTCGGAGGCAAAGGTCTCGTCAAACTTCGAAACGTTTACGAAGGTGTTGTAGGAAAGGCGAAGCGAATCAATGAAATAGTCGCTGGCCGCGATGTAATACTTCTCAGGATTAAGGGTCGTGCCGTTCATCATGTCGATGTACCAGCCCTCGTTCGAGAAATCGAAGTAGTTATTGGCGCCACCGTAACCGTCTTTCATATCCTTGAGAAGGCCGCTGACCTCCGCGCGGATAAGACCGTAATACATGTTGATAACGATGTCGGGGCAAGCGTTACCGCCCTGGCTGGCAAGGTCTTCAAAATGCTTGAGGATCTCGGTGACGGGCGTTTCCTCTTGTTTATAGGTGATCTTGATGCCAAGATCGTCGGCAACCTTGTCGTTACGCTGATAGATCATGGTCTCAACCGTGTTCTCGGTAACGTCGTCGGGCCCGATGATGAACTTGACCGAGGTGTCGGAGCCCGAGGCGGAAAGCCCGTTTTGCTGGGTCGAGTTCAGCTCAATGATAATTTCTTTTTTGTTCCCCTTGCTGTCAGCGAAATTGACGTTGTCCCATTTCGAAGCACCGGAAGAGGGGCCGGGTTTTTTGGTAGCGGTTGTGGTATCCGTGGGGTCACCGCCGCAAGAGGCAAAGGCCAGCGTCAAAAAGCACAGACAGAGAAGAAGAGAGAGAATGCGTACTGTTCTTTTCATAATAGATCCTTTCTTATTTAGTTCATATGTAATAAAATCATACGGCACCCTAATTATATTATCTTTTAGGAAAAAAGTCAATACACTTTGGGAAAAAAGGCGATATTTCCTATGTGAAAATAAGGTGAATTTAGATAAAAAGTAAAGGGATTGCTTTTTTTTGGAAGCTGTGCTATAATATTCCTTGTAAAGCTCTATCAAGCATACGAAAGGGAGAAGCGATGAAAAAAACAACCTTGGTCGTAATGGCGGCGGGCATGGGCAGCCGTTTCGGAGGATTAAAGCAGATGGCGCCCTTAGGTCCCGATGGGCAAATGATCATCGATTATTCGATCTACGATGCCCCAAGGGCGGGCTTTGATAAGGCCGTTCTGATCATCAAAAAAGAAAACGAGGCGGATTTCCGAGAGGCGGCGGGGCGCCGTATCGAAAAGATGATGGACGTTTCCTACGTCTTTCAGTCGCCCACCGATCTGCCAAGCGGCTTTTCTTTACCCATGGGGCGGGTGAAGCCCTGGGGAACCGGGCACGCCGTGTTGGCGGCGCGCAATGCCGTTGACACCCCTTTCGCCGTTATTAATGCAGACGATTTTTACGGCGCCGAATCCTATCGCCTGATGCACAGCCAGCTGATAAGCGAAAATCCTTCCTGCATGGTTGGCTTCCGCCTTGGCAACACGCTGACCGAAAGCGGCACCGTCAGCCGTGGGGTATGCGTGATCGATGAGGGGGGATACCTCTCCTCGGTGACCGAGCATACCGCGCTTGATAAGAACAGCGGTATTCCGCTTGACACCATCGTATCGATGAACCTTTGGGGCTTTGATCCTACGATCTTTTCCCATTTGCAGCGCGGCTTTGAAGGGTTCCTCTCCACGATGCCCGACCCGATGAAGAGCGAGTTCTATCTGCCCTTCGTCGTCGACGGTATGATCAAAAATGAGGGCGCGCGCTTTCGCGTTCTGCAAAGCCCCGAGCGCTGGTACGGCGTTACCTACCGCGAAGACGCCGAGGGGGTAAAGGCTGCGATCCTTCAAAAGCATGAGGATGGTTTATACCCGAATATGCTTTAAAATGTAAAATAAACCATACAATATCCGCCGGGCGAAAAATATCGCTCGGCGGATTTTCGTTTTCGATCTCAAAGCCCTTCGTTCGCATAGTAAAACGCCTTGCTTCATATGAATAAAAAAGGGGGTGATGCTATGCGCGAGAAGGTAAGGCGCTTTTTTCGAACCGGAATCGCTTTAAGCCTTTCGGCTCTTTTGATGCGTACCGTTTCGGTCACCTTTGGGGCGTACGTTGCCGAGCGCATCGGAGCTGAGGGGATGGGGCTTTATTCGCTGATCCTCAGCGTTTACACCTTCGCTGTGACCTTCGCTACCTCGGGGGTGCAGCTTGGGGTCACGCGCCTCGTTTCCGAGGCGCTTGGAAGAGGGAAGCCGCAAGAGGCGCGCGCCGCCATGATACCCGCCCTTTGGTACGCCCTCGCTTTCGGCGCGGTGGCATCCTTAGCGCTTCTTTTCGGTGCCGATTTCTTCGGTACCGTCCTTCTCGGGGACGCCCGCACCGTACCCGCCCTGCGCCTTTTGTCGGTCGCGCTTATTCCGATCGCCCTTTCCTCGGTTTTCAGCGGATACTTCATCGCGGTCAGAAAAGCTGCGCGCGGGGCCGCCGTTTCGGTAGCCGAGCAGCTTTTGCGAATTCTTTTAACCGTGGGGGCCTTGACCGCCCTTTTGCCGAAGGGGCTTACCTACGCTTGCCTTGCGTTGGTTGGCGGAAGCGCTCTTTCGGAGATCTTTTCGGCCCTTTGCCTTTTTTTTCTATATCTTCCCGAGCGGCGGCGCTTCAAAAAGGAAAAGTCCGAAGGGGGCGGGTTTGCTCCCCTATTGCGGATCACGCTTCCCGTTGCCGCCTCCTCGTACGTGCGCTCGGGGCTTCTCAGTGCCGAGCATATGCTGATCCCCCGCGCGCTGACCGCGGGCGGTCAAAAAAAAGAGGAGGCGCTCTCTGCCTACGGCACGTTAAGCGGTATGGCCATGCCGCTTCTTTTATACCCATCGGCCGTCCTTTCCTCTTTTGCGGGGCTTCTTATTCCTGAGGTTGCCGAGCGAGTGGCAAGGGAAGCCGCCGAGGAAAACCGCCGTCTTTGTGAGCGCGCGCTTTTCGTAACGCTTCTTTTTGGGATCGGCTTCGGGGGGATCTTTGCCGCTTTTTCGGGGGATATCGGGCTGTTGGTGTACGGGAAAAGCGAGGTCGGGCGGTATATCGCGATCCTTGCCCCGATCGTTCCCATTATGTATCTTGACCACGTTACCGACGCCATGCTCAAGGGGGCGGGGCGGCAGGTCTTTTCGATGACGGTCAATATCCTCGATTCGATCGGCAGTATTCTTTTGGTCGTTCTGCTTCTTCCCAAGCTTGGGGCAGACGGCTACGCCTATATCGTCATGATCGCCGAGCTTTTTAATTTCGCTTTCAGTATTACGGGGCTTCATAACGCCATCCCCTTCCGCTTTCACCCCTTTTCTTGGGTTCTTTTGCCAAGCGTCTTTATTTTTACGGCGGTAAGCCTTTCTAAGCGCTTGATCCCCTTTGCGGGTGCTTTCGGGCTTTTGGTGAGGATTCTTCTTTCCGCCCTCCTTTATCTTCTTTTTCTGTATATCCTTCGCAAAGCCCCAAAACGGGGAAAAAGAGAGAAAAAAGCCGAAAAAAACGCCCTTTTTCGGCTTCGCGGAAGACAGAAAAAGAAATCCTTTCGTTACCGTTTTTCCTTCGTGAAGCCGCCCTTGACCCTTGACAAGGGGGAAGAAGCCCGATATAATAAAGATCGGGGGAGATCCCCCACGATCTTATGAAAAGAGAAACCGCATGATAGAAAACTGTTGCTTTACCGGCCATCGCCACCTCCCCGCGGGAGAAGGGCTTCGCCTTATCCAAGAAAAAACCTGCGAAGCGATACGGGGGGCGTATCGGCTTGGGGCTCGCCACTTTTACGCGGGTGGGGCACTCGGCTTCGATATGTTGGCTGAGGAGTGCGTTTGCGCCCTTAGGGAACGTGAGCTTTCGGATATTTGCCTTCACCTATTGCTCCCTTGTCGCGACCAGGATCGGCTTTGGCAGGAGGGGGAGAAGGCACGGTACCGCTCGTTGATCGAGCGCGCCGACAGTCACGTTTTTCTGTACCCCGCTTACGAGCGCTTTGTGATGGCCGCGCGTAACCGCGCCCTTATCAAGGCGGCCGACCTTTGTATTTCGTATCTTGTGAACCCCGTGGGGGGTACGGCGCAAACGGTGGCGTTGGCGAGAAAGAAGCCAATCCCCGTTGTGAACGTAGCGGAAAACGGCCCGCTTTCCTTTGCAAAAACGCTTGCCTGATTTAAAAGAAAAAAGGACAGATTTCTGTCCTTTTTTCTTTTGTTTTTGTACTTTTGTAAAAAACACTTTACCTTTTATTTTTCAACTCGTCAAAGGAAAGGCCGTATCGCTTGGCAATATCCTCGGCGTAGCTGCGCCCATCCGGCTTGCGGCGGCTGATGATAAAGGAACGCTCGCCCTCTTCGATCCCCGCTACCAGCGTATCAAAGGCGATCCCCCCCTCGGCCTCTGAGCGGGCGCTGATCGAGGCGGCCTCGGCCGCCAGCTCGTGCAGGTGAGTAGAGAAGAGACCGCGGCAGCCCATGACCCCAAAGGCGGCAAGCAGCTCTGCCGCTAAGAACGAGGCCTCGTAAGCGCCGGTTGAGGAAAGCGATTCGTCAAGCAGGATCAGCGAGTCACCGTTTGCTACCTCGAAGATCTCGCGCAAGCGGGCGCACTCCTCGCCAAGGCGCCCTTTATCCAGCGTATCCTCGGCTTCGGTGGGGAAGTGGGTGAAGATCGCGCCGGCAGGGCTGATTCTGGCCGCCTTACAGGGGACGGGAAGCCCCAGCTGGAAGAGGGCTTGGATGAGCCCTATCGCGGTGGTGATGACCGATTTGCCGCCGCGGTTCGGGCCGGTCAGAATATAGAAGCGGCCTTTATCGTCAAACGAAAAATCGTTATATACCACGGGGGTTTCGATGCGAAGCGCAACGTCGGGGTTATAAAGCCCCTCGGCCGAAAGCGCCTTTTCCTCGATCGGGGCTATCTCGGCCACCGAGAGAGGGAGCCCCTTTTCACGCAAGCTTCCGATCAAGTCGGATGCGTGCAGAAGAAACTCAATCTCGGGCAGGATCGAAAGCAGAAAATCGGTGTTTTCCAAAACGTATTCGCCAACGATGGTACGCCAAGCGCGCACCGAAGAGCGGAAAACGTCGCCCATGGCGCCGTTAAAGGCGGAGATCAGGGCGTCCTTTCGGTTCCCGTTTTCGCCTTTTCCAAGCGGCACAAGCTCGGCAATGCAGGTAAGCGCGTCGTTCTTGAAGCTCATACGCAGGATCTTATCCAGCACCTTCCCCGATTTAAAGGGGGCTTGGTTGATTGAGATCACGCCGGCCGAGGTAGGGCGAAGCGCATCGTCAAGATTCACGCCGACCGTGATGCTTTTCACCTCGCGGATGCGCGAAGCAAGGTCGGAAAGATCCTTGTTCAGCTGTTTATAGTACTCGCTTTCCGAAAGCTGCTCGATCCTTTCGCTAAGGGCGCGGAAGGGGGCGCTGCATAGGGCTTCGCGAAGCGGCGAAAGCCCGCGCTGAAGCGCATCGATACAGCTGATATACAGCTCGATCTCGGTGATGCTGTAAAGATAGGAATCCCCCGTCGGGTTATAATCGCGATCCAGCTGACGAAGCTCGGTAATATCCCGTAAAAGCGGCAACACCTCGCGCAGCGTATCGCCGAGTGAGGGGTTCTCCAAAAGATCGGAAAGAGAGGCCTGGCGGTAGGCGATCACGGCGGGATCCTTGGTGAAATGTGGGGTAATACGGTCAGCCCCCAGCGATAAAAGGCGGCAAAGACCCAATCCTTCGGCTACCTCGTAGGGGAGCGTTGCATCGCCCCGCCGCGCGGCGCCGTCCGGGTACAGAAAGCTTATAGTCTTGTTTTCCAAAGAAAGCGTCTCCTCCTTTAGTATTTGAACGGTTTTATTGTAGCACAGTTTTTAAAAAAATGCAAGGGACGGCGCAGGAAAGAAAAAAAGAGAGATGAAAAACACTTCCTCTCTCTTTTTTCCTTGCGATTTATTAAATACGAAGCCCTATCAAATCAAGCGGACCTTGATAACCGCTTCAAGCGCCGCAAGCGTGTCGACAATGCTGTCGGGCGCCTTGTGATCCAGTTCGGCGATCGTATAAGCGAAATCACCGCGCGAGCCGTTCGAAAGGTGGGCAATGTTGATGCCCTGACCCGAGATAACGCCGGTGATGGCGTTCAGAACGTTCGGGATATTCTTGTGCAAGAGGCACAGGCGGGGCAGACCCGAGTAAGGCATCGAAACGGCGGGATAGTTCACGCTGTTGCGGATGTTACCGGTCTCCAGATACTCAACCAGCTCCTCGGCCGCCATAACGGCGCAGTTATCCTCGGATTCGACGGTCGAAGCGCCGAGGTGGGGAATGCAGGTGATGCCGGGCACGCCAACCGTTTCCTCGGTCGGGAAGTCGGTGACGTAAGCGGCGATCTTACCGGCGGCGATCGCTTCCTTAACGGCCTCCGCGTCCACAAGGTCAGCGCGGGCGAGGTTGATGATGCGAACACCGTCCTTCATCTTGGCGATGCTTTCCTTGTTGATCATCTTCTTGGTGTCGGCGGTGGCGGGAACGTGCAGGGTGATGTAATCGGATTCGGCGAAGATCTCGTCGTAGGTTGCGGCGCGCTTGACCGAGCGCGAAAGGCTCCAAGCGCCGGCAACCGTCAAGAACGGGTCGCAACCCTGAACCTGCATGCCGAGGTGGGTAGCGGCGTTGGCAACCATACCGCCGATCGCGCCAAGCCCGATAACGCCCAGCTTCTTCCCGGTCAGCTCGTGGCCGACGTAGGCGCCCTTACCGGCCTCGACCGCCTTGGCGACCCCTTCGGTTCCGATGAGGGTCTTGGCCCATTCGATACCGCCCACGATATCACGCGAGGCAAGGATCAGGGCGGCGATCGCCAGCTCCTTAACGCCGTTGGCGTTGGCGCCGGGGGTATTAAAGACCACCACGCCCGCCTCGGCGCATTTGTCAAGCGGAATGTTGTTAACACCCGCGCCGCAACGCGCGATGGCAAGCAGCTCGGGGTTCAGGGGCATATCGTGAAGCGCGGCCGAACGGACCATAACCGCGTCGGCATTCGGCAGATCAGCCCCGATCTCGTAATTTCCCTTCGGGAACACATCGGTACCGACCGATGCGATTTTGTTCATAAGCTTAATCTTTTTCATGATCTTAGTCGGCGCTCTTCGGGTTATTCGCCGCAAACTCCTTCATAAATTCGATAAGGGCTTCTACCCCTTCCTTGGGCATGGCGTTATAGATCGAAGCGCGCATACCGCCCACCGAGCGGTGACCCTTCAGGTTCTTAAGACCCTTGGCCGAGGCTTCCTTGGCAAACTTCTTGTCAAGCTCGTCGTTACCCGTAACGAAGACGACGTTCATCATCGAACGGCTCTTCTTCTCAACCGGGGCGATGTAGTAATCCTGGCTGTCAAGGTAATCGTAGAGAAGCGAGGCCTTATGCTCGTTGCGGCGCTTGATCTCTTCAAGACCGCCGATGCTTTCCAGCCACTCAAAGACCAGCTTCGCCATATAGATGCAGAAGCAGGGCGGGGTGTTATACATCGAATCGTTTTCGGCCATCAAGGCGTAGTCAAGCATCGCGGGGGCGTCTTCTCTGGCGTTTCCGAGCAGATCGTCACGGATGATAACGATGGTAACGCCGGCGGGGGCGATGTTCTTCTGGGCGCCCGCGTAGATAAGACCGAACTTCTGTACGTCGATCGGCTCCGAGCAGATGCAAGAGGACATATCGGCGACCAGCGGCACGTTTCCGGTTTCGGGGATATAGTGGAACTTCGTACCGTAGATGGTGTTGTTAAAGCACATATGTACGTAGTCGGCGTCGGGGCGGATATCGGTCAGCTTCACCTCGGGAACCGCGGTGAAGTTAGCGCCGGCCGAGGAAGCGGCCACGGCGATATCGCCGTACTTCTTGGCTTCCTGATACGCCTTCTTCGAGAACTGACCCGAAACGATATAGTCGGCGCACTTGTGGTTGGAGAGAAGGTTCAGGGGAACCATAGCAAACTGGGTAGAGGCACCGCCCTGCAAAAAGAGAACTTTGTAGTTTTCGGGAATGTGCATCAAGCGGCGAAGCGAGGCCTCGGCATCCTTGATGATGGGCTCGTAGTCGGGGGAACGGTGGCTCATCTCCATAACCGACATACCGCTGCCTTTGTAATTGAGAAGATCAGCTTGCGCTTCTTGCAAAACAGACAGAGGGAGCATAGAGGGACCGGCGGAAAAATTGTAAATTCTTTCCATAGTTGTCACGACAACGCGAAGGGCGTTTCCTTTCTTTAAATTCTTATATTATAATTTAGTTTCATAAAACTATATTAAACATTATACAACCAAATGAAAAATAAGTCAACCACCACTTTTTATAGAAGGAAGAGAAGATTGCCCCCCGCTCCCTTCTTCTTTTGTGAAAATATACAAAGAAAAAAGTCATACAGAAAAAAGCAAAAAAATAACGAAAAAAGGGCTTGACAAATCGATTTTGCTTTGCTATAATAAGTAGGCTATGGCGGAATAGCTCAGCTGGCTAGAGCATCCGGTTCATACCCGGCAGGTCGTTGGTTCAAATCCGACTTCCGCTACCAGGCCCGTTGGTCAAGCGGTTAAGACACGGCCCTTTCACGGCTGTAACATGGGTTCGATTCCCGTACGGGTCACCAAAAAAA
>JAZRFI010000042.1:0-2428 GCA_045661285.1 Eubacteriales bacterium
ATGCCGAGGAACTTGCGCCCCGCGCCGAGAATGGTGTTAAAGGTTCCGTGTACGATGCCCTGCGGGCCGATATACATCCAGCCGCCCGCCGTCATCTGGCCGTAGTTGGCAACGCCCATTTGCTCCGCGATCTCCCAATCCTGCATGTTGTCGAACATACCGATCATCAGCGCGTTCGTGATAATAACGCGGGGGGCGGTGGGCTTAGAGGGGAAGAGCCCTAAGGGATGACCCGATTCGATCACCAGCGTCTGCTCTTCGGTCAGCTCCTCGAGATATTTTTTGATCAGGCGGTATTGCAGCCAGTTCTGGCAGGGCTGCCCGGTCTCGCCGTAGGTGACAAGCTCGTAGGGGTACAGCGCGATCTCAAAATCAAGGTTGTTGTCAATCATGACCTGAAAGGCTTTTCCTTCCAAGCACTTTCCCTTATATTCGTCGATCGGCTTACCGTAGATGCGCCCTTCGGGGCGGTAGCGGTAGGCATAGATGCGCCCACGGGTGCGAAGCTCTTCCAAAAATTCGGGCGCCAAGGTCTCGTGCAGCTCCTCGGGTACGTAGCGCAAAGCGTTGCGAAGCGCCAGCTCGGTCTGCGCCCGGGTCAAGCGGTAGCCGCGGTCGGGCGCGCGGCGCTTGTCGGGAAGAAACGCGGGATAATCGGGCAACGTATTGTCAAGTTTTATTGTCATTGCGCCACTGATTTCTTTGTTGCTTATCATGCTTTTTCTCCTTACAGCAATTTTCCGCAAACCGCCTCGGCTATGGGGGCGATCTCGTTGTTTTTGATCATTTCATCGAATTTTTCAAGGCGCTCGTACATCACGACGTCCTCTTCCACGGGGGAGACCCGCTTATTGATATAATCGTAGACGGCGCGGGTAGCGGGGGCAAGCTTTTCGATTCCGCGCAGATACAGCGCTTGATAGGCGGCAAACAGCTCAATGCCCAAAACCTTTTGGCTGTTATCTAAGATCATGCGGGCGGTTCTGGCCGCCGTCGTACCCATGCTGACGTGGTCCTCCTGGTTAGCCGAGGAGGGGATCGAGTCAACGCTTGCGGGGTGGGCGTATATCTTGTTTTCCGAAACCATCGAGGCAGCCGAATACTGGGCGATCATAAAGCCCGAGCAGACGCCGCTGTGCTTGGTAAGGAAGGCGGGCAGACCGCTGTTCAGCTGCGGGTTGACCATACGCTCAATGCGCCTTTCCGATACGTCGGCGTACTCGGCAACGGCGATCTTTAAGAAGTCGAAGGAGAGCGCCATCGGTTGCCCGTGAAAGTTCCCGCCCGAGATGACCTCGTCCTCATCGGGAAAGATGATGGGGTTATCGGTCACGGCGTTGATCTCGTTGGAAACGGCTTGCCACACGTATTCGATCGCGTCGCGGCTTGCACCGTGGATCTGGGGCATGCAACGGATGGTATAAGCGTCCTGCACCTTGTCGGGATTCGTATCAAAGGCAAGCTTGCTATCCTTTAAGATGGTCAAGAGGTTCTTGGCAACCTCCTTTTGCCCCTTGTGCCCACGCAGGTCATGGATCTTATGGTCAAAGGCCTTTTTGATGCCAAGCTGGGCCTCGGCCGTCATCGCGCCGATGATATCGGCGGTCTTGGCAAGGTTTTTGGCATCGTAGACCGCAAGGGCGCCGATCGCCGTCATGATCTGCGTGCCGTTAATAAGGGCCAACCCTTCCTTGGCGGCGAGCGCCACGGTCGGGATCCCCGCCCTTTCCATAGCCACCTTACCGGGAAGGATCTGTCCTTGGTATTCGGCTTCCCCTTCCCCCAGCATACAGAGCACCATATGCGAAAGCGGCGCAAGGTCACCGCTGGCGCCAAGACTGCCCTTTTCGGGGATCAGGGGATGTACGCCTCGGTTGATCATATCAAGAAGCGTCTGTAAGGTTGAAAGACGGATACCGCTGTTTCCGCGGCTTAAAGCGTTGCAGCGCAAAAGCATCGCCGCCCGCACCGTTTCAATCGGCAACGATTCACCCATACCGCACGAGTGGCTCATAATCAGATTTTTCTGAAGAGGCTTGGTATCCTCCTCCGAAATAAAAATGTCCGAAAATTTACCGAAGCCGGTCGTCAGGCCGTAAATAACCGCCTTTTCACGAAGCTTCTTTTCAACGTAATCGCGCGCCTTCGTAACGGCGACCTTGGCCTCTTCCGAAAGCACGGCCTCAGCCCCGTCTCTTGCAACCGCCGCAACCTCCTCAATCGTAAGATCTCTTCCGTTCAGTACAATTTTCATGCTTTCGCTCCCTAAAGTGCCCCATAAAGCATCAATCGCCTGATTTCTCTTTTTGGGGTTGAGAAAACAGGCGCTTGAGGATGGGATTTTTTGTTTTAAATTTTTCTTATATTCATTATAACATATGCGGATAAAAATTTCAATCCTTTTTTCGGCGTATCCATAAAATAAGTA
>JAZRFI010000043.1:0-1637 GCA_045661285.1 Eubacteriales bacterium
CCTTCCGAGAGAACGTGTCTTGATGCGAACGCATCAAGATGCAGGTTCGCATACCGCCAGCGGCGGTATCTGCGCCTTTCTTCCCCCAAGCGAAGCGAACCGCAAGCCTCTCGCTGTACCCGCAAAGGAAAAGCCGTTTGCGCGCATATCGTGTCGCACCTCTCACCGCGCCATAAAGCACCCCGATTGGGGTGCTTTTGCTTTTGGCCTACCCTTCCGAGAGAACGTGTCTTGATGCGAACGCATCAAGATGCAGGTTCGCATACCGCCAACGGCGGTATCTGCGCCTTTCTTCCCCCAAGCGAAGCGAACCGAAAAGGGGGATCGGGTTGGAGATATTTGCGCGGCACTTTTTATCGAAAAAAGGCGACATTTCCTTGAATTTTATGGTTTTTTTCTCTTGACTAAAGAAAAGAAATCCTGTATACTGTAAAATAGAACAGTATATCCAGAAATTCTGAGATAAGGAAGGATCTATGCAAAGCTTTAATCTTCATACTTCGATCCATTTCGGCGCAGACGCGCTTTCCCGCCTTGCTTCGCTTGAACACAAAGCGGCGTTTATCATCGTTGATCCTTTCGTGGTCACGAGCGGGCTGATCAAGCACGTAACCAAGCACTTGGATAAGGCGGGGGTTTCTTATACCCTTTATTCCGACGTAGCGCCCGATCCGACGGTCGAGGCGGTTGGCGCGGGCGTTACCGCCCTTCTTCAAAACAAAGAGCCCTGCATTATTACCGTAGGCGGCGGTTCTGCCATTGATCTTGCCAAATGCGTACGCCAGTTTGCCGCCAAAATGGTACCCGACTACTTCCCCTATTTCATCGCCATCCCCACCACGAGCGGCACGGGAAGCGAGGTTACCTCCTTTGCGGTCATTACCGATACCGAAAAAAATATCAAGCACGCGATCATTGACCAAAAGCTGCTGCCCGAGGAAGCGATCCTTGACGTAGAGATGGTAAAAAGCGTACCGACTTCGATCACCGCCGATACGGGTATGGACGTTTTCACCCACGCGATCGAGGCCTACGTCAGCACCAACGCCACCGCGTTCTCGGATATCTATTCGAAAAAGGCGGCGCAGGTATGTAAGGATTACCTTTACCGCTCTTATAACTATGAAATGACGCGCGAGGTCCTTCCGCGCGAAAAGATGCACTTTGCCTCAAACCTTGCCGGTATGGCCTTTAACGCCGCTTCCTTGGGGCTTAACCACGGTATGGCGCATCAGCTTGGCGCCCAGTTCCATATCCCCCACGGAAAGGCAAACGCCATTCTGCTTCCGACCGTTATCAGCTATAACACGGGGATCGAGAGCCACACGATGTCGCTTGTTAACCCCTCCCCCTGCGTACATAAATACGCAAAGCTTGCGCGCTATATCGGCGTTGGAAGCTATAACGATATCGCTTCGGTAAAAACGCTGATCAACTATATCGACGAGCTGCGTATCCAGATGCAGATCCCCCGTTGTATTCGCGAAGCGGCCCCCAACCTGACCAAGGACGAATATATGCGTAAGGTCGAGGATATGGCCGAAGCGGCGATCAATGACCGTTGCACCCCCACCAATCCCCGCACCCCCAAAAAGCAAGAGGTCGTTGAGCTTTTCGAAAAGATCTTCTGATACGCG
>JAZRFI010000044.1:0-7482 GCA_045661285.1 Eubacteriales bacterium
CGACAGGCAGGTCTGACGCTGGAAGAGCTGGCGGGCCTTGTAGGAACCAGTAAGCAAACGGTTTACCGTTACGAAAGCGGTGAGATCGAAAATATCCCGCGGGGGCGTATTGAGGCTATTGCCAAGGCGCTTCACAAAAGCCCCGCCGCGCTGATGGGGTGGGAGAACGATCAGCTTTCCTCCTACGGCATCCTTCCCTGTAAAACACGTGCCGTTCCGCTTCTCGGTAAGATCGCTTGCGGAGAGCCGATCTACGCCGACGAGGAATTTTGCGGCTATATGCCGCTTGGCGATGAGATCGAGGCGGATTTTTGCCTTCGCGCCAGCGGTGACAGTATGATCGGCGCCCGTATTTACGACGGCGATATCGTTTTCGTTAAGGCCGAGGATGCGGTTGAAAACGGCGAGATCGCGGTGGTGATCGTGGATGACGAGGCAACCTTAAAGCGCCTGTATTTCGACGCCCCGGGGCAAAGGCTTGTCCTTTCACCCGAAAACCCGCATTACGCCCCCTTGGTCTTTACGGGGGAAGAGCTTTCAAGCGTAAAGGTGCTTG
Source organism: Eubacteriales bacterium (assembly GCA_045661285.1). GTDB lineage: Bacteria > Bacillota > Clostridia > Oscillospirales > CAG-272 > UBA1740. The sequence continues at coordinate 557 of JAZRFI010000044.1, forward strand.
GGCGGGCCGTCGCCTTTCAAAGCCTGGTACGCTGAGCTTTTTCGGTGTCTATAAAAAGAATAGCATCTATTTCACTGCAAATGGGGATATTTTCCCCTAATATAATCAATATTTTTACGGCTTTTTTCTCGGCTGTTCGGCAAAAAAACGCCGAAAAACAGAAAAAGCGACAGAAAGGAACGTATCATGAAATTAAACACCAAAAAAACAATTTTCGTGGGTCTTGCGTTTTTCCTCATCTCGATGTTCTGGCAGGCGTACGACACCCTGATCCCGATGATCCTTACCCGTAAGTTCGGCTTTTCGCAGACCGCTTCGGGCGGGATTATGGCGATCGATAACGTGATCGCGGTCATTCTGCTTCCCGTCTTCGGCGCGCTTTCGGACAGAACCAGTACGCGCTACGGCCGCCGCACCCCTTATATTGTAATCGGTACGGTCTTGGCTTCGCTCTCCTTCTTTGCCCTTTCCTTTATCGATCGCGTGCAAAAGCTTCGCCTCGGTGAGATCGGCGACAGAAGCAACGAAGAGCTGATTGCCGAGGCGTGGGAGATCACCGCCGCCCATCCCGGCACGCTGGTCCTTTTCATCGGTACGCTGCTTTTCGTTCTGCTTTCGATGGCGCTCTTCCGTTCCCCCGCCGTTGCCTTGATGCCCGACGTTACCGTAAAGCCTCTTCGCAGCCGCGCTAATGCGATCATCAATCTGATGGGTGCCGCCGGCGGAATCATCGTGCTCGGCCTTGGGATCGTGTTCGGCACGGGTAAGGTTGAAAACGCCCGTATGGATTACGTTCCCTTTATCGGTATCGTTTCGGGGCTTATGCTTCTCGTTCTTTTCATCTTCCTTTTCACGGTAAACGAACCGAAGCTCGTTCAAGAGATGCACGAAGAGCGTGCGCGCTACGGCATCAAGGATGAAGACGAGAAAGAGGAAAAGGCGGTCGCCGCCTCGGCCAATCCCCCTCGCCGTATGTCGAAAGGCGAGCTTATCTCGCTGTTTCTGATCCTCTCGTCGGTCGCGCTTTGGTATATGGGCTATAACGCCGTTACCACGAAGTACTCGCTGTACGCCGGCGACGTCTTGGGGCTTGATTACAATACTACCCTCATCATCGCGCAGGCGGCGGCGATCGTAACCTATGTTCCCGCCGGCTTTTTGGCTGCCAAGATCGGCCGCCGTAAGAGCATTTTGATTGGCGTAACCGCGCTCTTTTCCGCCTTTTTATTCGCGGGCTTCTTACGCGAAGGCGCGCCGATGCTTCTCGTTAACGCCCTCTTCTGCCTTGCGGGTATCGGCTGGGCGACTATCAACGTCAACTCCTTCCCCATGGTCGTAGAGCTTTCGCGTGACGGGGACGTTGGCAAGTATACCGGCTACTATTATACGGCTTCGATGACCGCGCAGATCGTAACGCCTATTTTCAGCGGCGTGTTCCTCGATACCATCGGGATGGAGGCGATGTTCCCCTACGCGGCTATCTTCGTAGCCTTCTCCTTTATTACGATGTTCTTCGTTCGCCACGGTGACAACCGTCCCGAAGCCCCGAAGGATCTTCTCAGCCAGCTGGACACGGATAACTGATCGGAGCGACGTATGAAATTTCAAATGGTTGCAACCTGCCTTTTCGGGCTGGAGCATTTATTGGGTGAGGAGATCGACGCCTTAGGGTATGAGCGCATCGGCACGATCGACGGTCGCGTCAGCTTCTGGGGTGATAGCGAGGCGGTGGCGCTTCTCAACGTTTTCTCTCGCTTTGCTGAGCATATCTATATCAAGCTTGGCGGCTTTCGCGCCGAGAGCTTTGAGGCGCTTTTTGAGGGCACGCGCGCCCTGCCTTGGGAGAATTTTATCGGGAAGGACGACGCCTTCCCGGTCAAAGGACACGCGATAAACAGCGCCCTTCATTCGATCCCCGATTGCCAGCGGATCATAAAGAAAGCGATCGCCACGCGCTTGACGGGTGCGTACGGCATCTCTTGGTTCGGTGAAACCGGGGTCAAGTATCAGATCGAATTCTTTATTCTCAAGGACGAGGCGGCGCTTATGATCGATACGACCGGCGAGCCGCTTTATAAGCGGGGCTACCGTGCCGAGACCGGTGCCGCCCCGATCCGCGAGACCTTAGCCGCCGCGATAGCGGCCATCAGCCGCCCGCGTGAGGAGGTCTTGCTTTGGGATCCGATGTGCGGCAGCGGAACCATCGCGATCGAGGCCGCGATGCAGATGATGCATATTGCCCCCGGCGCACGCCGCCGCTTTGCGGCCGAAGCCTTTCCCTTCGTTGGGGCGACCCACTTTAAAAACGCGCGGGAGGAGGCCGAGGAAGGCGTTACGAAAAGCGATTTTTCTGCCTACGCCACCGATATCGACCCCCGCATGGCGGCCCTCGCCGCCGAGAATATCCGCCGGGCGGGCGTTTCCTCTTCGGTTAAATGCTTCGTGGCGGATGCCCGCAAGATTTCGGCCGAGGGGCGGCGCGGTACCATCGTGACAAATCCCCCGTACGGCGAACGGCTTCGCCCCGAAGCGGGGGTGGATGCCCTTTACCGTGAGCTTGGGATCCATTTCCGCTCGCTTGCCCCGTGGCAGGTATACGTCATTACGTCGCATCCCGATTTTGAGCGTCTTTACGGAAAATCCGCCGACAAAAAGCGTAAGCTTTATAACGGTATGATTCCCTGTACGCTGTATCAGTTTTTTAAAAACGGAAAGAAATAAGAGAAAAGAGCAGGATAGAGATCCTGCTCTTTTTGGTAGGGGCGGCGCCTTGACGCCCCTTTTTCCTTTTTGATAAGGCGGTAAAAAAAGGAGACGCGGCGTCGCGTCTCCTTCATTATATTATAGAAAGCCTTAACGGTAGATCTTCAGCTTGATCAGCTTCTGTACTTTTGCGCCGAAGGGGGTGATCGCCAGACGCATGGTCTTAAAGACCTGCAGACCGAAGGGAATACCGATGATGGTGATGCAAAGGATGATCCCGAAGATCAGCTTAGGCAGCGCCAGGCTCCAACCGAACAGAACGATCCACAGCGTGTTCATAATGGGATGGCTGAAGAAGTTCAACTCGATACGCTTGCCAAAGGGGGCGCAGACAAGGCGCGCCATCTTGAAGCACTGAATGCCGAAGGGGATACCAACGATGGTGATGCAAAGGATGATACCCATCAGGACGTGGGCAATGGTGGAAAAGAAGCCACCCAGAATGAACCAAAAAATGTTGCCGATCAATTTCATCTTAAAAACTCCTTAATTAAGTATTATTCAACGCCAACGCCGAAGGGCATCAAAGAAAGACGCATCAGCTTAAAGTGCTGGATCCCGAAGGGGATAAGAATGATTGTCGCACACAGCACGCAGCCGAAGAGGAAGTGGCCAAGGGCCATCCCGGAACCGCCAAACATGATCCAAAGCCGATTGGCCTTCGGATAAGCGTCAAAGTTTACAAAAACCGATTTCTTGAAAGGGAGGAAGGAAGCGCGCCCAATCTTGAAATGCTGGATCCCGAAGGGGATAAAGACGAGCGTTATGCATAGCATAATGCCAACGAGGTAATGGACGATGAGGTTAATAAAACCGCCGAAAATCGCCCAAAGAACATTACATAAGGTTTTCATAAGGCTCTCCTAAAAAACGAATGTTAATTATAGTATACCACTTATTAGGAAAATGTCAAGAAAAAATCGTAAGTTTTTACATAAAAATCTTTTAGGAGGGTATACTGGTGGAAAAAAAGAAGGAGAAATCGCAGATGGGGGCCTTGAATCAGGATTATTTTGAAAACGTGCAAGAGGTTAAAAACCTTTTGCGGGTCGATGAAAATTTTGATATTATTGCCCGCCGCGTTACAATCGGAGAGGACGAGGCGACCTTTTTTTATATTGACGGCTTCATCAAGGATGGGATCATGCAGCGTATGCTCCAGTTCTTTATGGGGCTTCCCTCGTTGCGGAGGGGGGAGGGGGCCGCGCGACGCTTCGCGGAGGGGTACGTGCCGTACGTCGAGGTAGAATGTATCCGCGATACCGAATCAATCGGCTTTTTCGTGCTTTCGGGGGCGGCAGTGATGCTTGGCAGCCGCTTCGGAGACGAGGCGGTGGTGATCGACGCCCGTACCTATCCCGCCAGAAACCCCGAAGAGCCCTCCTCTGACCGCGCGATGCAGGGCGCGAAGGACGGTTTTGTGGAAACGCTTATTTTCAACACCGCTCTTCTGCGCCGCCGTATTCGAGATACGCGGCTGACGATGCGTTACGTCAAGCTTTCGGGCGCCTCGCAGACCGACGTGGTGGTGGCGTATCTTGACGGCGTTGCCTCCCCTTCGGCGGTCGAAGAGATCACGAAAAAGCTGCAAGCGGCCAAGCCCGCCGCCCTGACGCTTGGGCATCAAAGCCTTGCGGAATGTTTGATCGGGCGCCGTTGGTATAACCCCTTCCCGAAGGTAAGGACCTTAGAGCGCCCCGATTCGGCCGCCGCGCAGCTGATGGAGGGAAGCATCCTTGTTATGTGTGATACATCACCGCAGGTGATGGTATTACCTACCTCTTTATTTGATTTTATGCAAGAGACCGATGATTATTACTTTCCCCCCATCACCGGCACCTATTTGCGCCTTTTACGGCAGGCGGTCTTTTTTCTTTCGCTGATCTTTACTCCGACCTGGCTTTTGCTTTTGCAAAATCCTTCGGCGATCTCCGCGGCGCTTTCTTTTTTGATACCGGAAAGCCCCGGTGAGCTTCCCCTCGTCGTTCAGCTTTTTCTGGCCGAGCTCGCCATTGACGGGCTGAAGCTTGCCTCCATGAATACCCCCGACCGTCTATCCAATTCCATGAGTGTGGTAGGCGGGCTGATCCTTGGCGATTTTGCGGTTAAAACCGGCTGGCTGTGCCCCGACGTGATTCTCTATATGGCTCTGGTTGCGGTGGCGGGCTTTACCCAGCAGAATTACGAGCTTGGCTACGCCTTTAAATTTATGCGAATGCTTTTATTGCTCACGACCGCGCTTTTGGGGCTGTACGGTTATATCGGCGGGCTTATCCTCGTTTTGGTTTTCGTGGTCTCCAACAACACCTTGAACAGCCGCCGCGGCTACCTTTATCCCCTGATCCCCTTCGACGGGCGCGCGCTTCGCCGCCTCGTCTTCCGTTTGCCGAAAGCGGATTTTGCGGATGCCCTTTATAAAGAAGAAGCCAAGGAAAATAAAAATAAATCGTGAAAAAAACGAAAAACACTTGACAAACGCTGAAAAGATGATATAATTGACAACGTACCGCCAAAAAGCGGTACTATTGCGGCATCGCCAAGCGGTAAGGCAACGGACTCTGACTCCGTCATTACCTAGGTTCGAATCCTAGTGCCGCAGCCAACGAACAAGCCACCCAAATGGGTGGCTTTTTTGTTCGTTGGCTGCGGCACTAACGCTTCGAAACGTTGCTCCGCAACGCAAAGCGTTGTGGAGATAGGTATTGCCGCTCGCGGGGCGCATAGAAATTGTCGCTCATGTTCGTGATGCCCCCAATCCCGTATGCTCGCTTGGCAAGATACCGCCCGAGGGCGGTATGCGCATTTGCCACTCGGAGATCGGGGAGCTTGCTCACCAGGCGGAGAGTGTGCAAATCTTCGCCGAAGGCGAATATCCTATTTTTATCTATTCGGACAGCATCAGCTGTCCCTTGTTTTTTGCCCGCGTCACTGCGGCTTCAAACCTAGTTTCCGTGCGCCTTATGGCACACGGAAATAGGTATTGCCGCTCGCGGGATGCATAGAAATTGCCGCTCATATTCGTGATGCCCCCAATCTCGTATGCTCGCTTGGCAAGATACCGCCCTCGGGCGGTATGCGCATACCCCGCCCGAAGATCGACAAGCTCGCTTGTCGGGCGCAGGGCAACGACGAAAAGGCGAGAGAATTTCGCCTTTTCTATGCCCTTTGGTCGCGCACGGCTCTGACAGCCATTCAGGCTGTCATTCACTTCCGTGCTTGTTCAAGTCCTTTCCCCCGCCCCGATAAATAAAAAACAGAGTACCCCGTGTGGGATGCTCTGTTTTTTGGTGCGGGTTAAAGGACTGGGTCGCAGGGCAACGACGAAAAGGCGAGGTATGTTGGATTTTAATGATATATCGCATTCGCGATATGATATACGGCTTACGCCGCATGATATACTTGCTACGCAAGCATGATATAATATCCGTTCCTTCATGTGCCAAAGGCATATATCATCTGCGAAGCAGATATCATAGCGAAGCTATCTCACCCGTTCCCACAAGGAACGGATATCATTGAAAAAAGTCCGTTCAAAAACGGTCTTTTTTCTTGGTGCGGGTTAAAGGACTTGAACCTTCACAATCTTGCGATCATAAGAACCTGAATCTTACGCGTCTGCCAATTCCGCCAAACCCGCAAAGGGGCAGATTGTCTTGCCGTGTTCAAACGGCATGTATTATCATAGCATATCTTTTTCGGTTTGTCAAATGCTTTTTTTGATTTTTTAAAAAAAGTTATGCTTTTCCGTCTTTTTCGGCGGTTTCGGCCAAGGATTTGCCGCGGAATTTATAATAACGGTAATAAAGAAGGGTGATGATCGCGCACACCAGCCACCCGGCGGGGTAAGAAAAGCCCATCGGCAGAAGATCGGTCGAGATATAGTTAGACATAACGAAGAGGTAGATCTGACGGAAGCCGACGAAGCTCAGCAGCATAATAACCATCGGGGCGGTGCTGTTCCCCGCGCCGCGGAGCGCGCCCGAAAAGACCTGGTTGACACAGCATAACAGATAAAAGGGCGTCAGGTAGCGCAGAAGGATCGTCGCGTAGTGGATGATCTCGGTGTTGGCGTTAAAGACGGTGGCAAGGGTGGGGGCGAAAAGCAGGATCGGCGTCATCAGGATCAGGGCGCTGACGGTTGCCATCAGATAGCCGATACGGGT
>JAZRFI010000045.1:0-3886 GCA_045661285.1 Eubacteriales bacterium
ATGGGTGTGTCTGTTTCTCTCGTTAAGCGTATCCCCGGCGGGGCAGGGCCCGCGGGGGGAAGCAGCGATGCCGCCGCCGTTTTGCGCGCGCTGAACGCTATCAATAACCGCTTTTTCTCCACCGAAGCGTTGCTTTCGCTTTGCGAAGAGCTGGGGTCGGACGTTCCCTTTTGCCTTCTGGGACATACAAGGCTTTGCCGCGGGCGCGGGGAAAAAATGGAAGAGCTTTTGCCGCCGCCCCGCTTTTTCGCCGTTTTGTTTTCAGGGGGCGAAAGCGTCAGTACCCCCGCCTCCTTTTCTAAGCTTGATACGCTTTACGGCGGCTTCGAGGCAGAAGAAAAGCACGGCGATCTTCCATCCTTCCTCTCGGCCCTTTCGTCGGGCGATCTTTTGGCCATGGCCTCATCGACCTATAATATCTTTGAGCGCTCGGTGCTATCCGATTGCCCCTTGGCAAAAGAAGCGCTTCTTACGCTTGAGAAAAGCGGCGCGCTTGTTGCCCGTATGAGCGGAAGCGGCTCGGCGGTATTCGGGATCTTTGATACCGAAGAGGGGGCAAAGAACGCAGCAAACCGGCTCGGCAAGCATGCTTGTATCGTACAGCCGTTGTGAGTTATAAAAAAGGCGTGATGTCTGTCACGCCTTTTTGTTTTTACTTGCTTTTTTCTCAGCAGGACTTTACGGGCGAGGCCGCCTCATGCGGGGCCAGCGACTCTCCCTCTTCGACCTTCGCGATCATATCAACGCGCAGGCTATGCCGCCCGCCCGCCTCAAAGGGGGTCGAAAGAAAGAGATCGACGATATCGAGGGCAAGCCCCGGGCCGATCACGCGCGCGCCGATGCAAAGCACGTTCGCGTCGTTATGCTGGCGCGTCATACGCGCGCTGAAGGTGTCGCCGCAAAGGGCGGCGCGGATCCCTTTGACCTTGTTGGCGGCCATGCTCATGCCGATGCCCGTGCCGCAAATAAGGATACCGCAGGAATTGCTGTCGGCGGCTACGTGGCGGGCAACCGCTTCGGCAAAAACGGGATAGTGCGAGGAAGCGGCAGAGTCCGCCCCCAGGTCTACGACCGAATAGCCGGCCTCGGCAAGATGCTCTTTAACCGTCTTTTTTAATTCAAATCCTGCGCTGTCGGCGCCGATATAAACAGTTCTCATAATTTTTATTCCTTCCCGTTTTGTATAGTTTTGTTTTCTTTTTCTCGTTCTAAACGTTCAAGACGCTCTCTTTCCGCTTGTGGCAAGCGCAGATAAAGCGGAGAGATCTCAAGGTCGGACGCAACCTTTCCCGCCTCGTATTGGCGAAGCGCGCACCGCCCAACGGACGCCGCCGATTGGATCGAGATCCCGTCGGGCGTCGGTAAGACGGTAAGACCCGCTTCCCGAAAGTGGGGAAGTGCAACGCCAACTCCGTCGCCTACCAAGCGAACCGCTCTTTTGCCGTAAACCGTCTTGATCTCTTCGCAAAGAGCCTCGATCGATAGGGCGCGGTCCGGCGTAAGGCGGGTAAGGATCCCGTCCTTCATTTCAAAAAGCGCATTGTATACTTGGTTTCTTCTGGCATCCATTAAAGGGCATAAAAGCCCGTCAAGCGGCGATAGATTTTCGGCTAAGGCCTCCAGCGACGATACGGCGGCGCAAGGGAGGCTTCGCCCGAAGGCAAGCCCTTTGATCGCCGATACCCCGATGCGAACGCCGGTAAAGGATCCGGGGCCGTTCGTGCAAGCGAAAAGCCCGATCTCCTCAAGCGCAACGCCACAGCTGTCCAAAAGGCTGTGAACCATGGGAATAAGCAGCTCGGTATGCGAGCGAGCGCTGCTTCGTATAAGAATTTCGCCCAGCGTTTCGTTATCCGAAAGCAGGGCAACGCCCGCAGCCTTCGCGGTGCTCTCAAGGCATAAGATCTTCATAAGCCCCTCCTTTTATACGTACCGTGCGGTCGTTTTCCCGCTCTCCGCGCAGGATCTCGACGGTGATGGCGTCACTTGGCAGGGAAGAAGAAATGTTTTCGCTCCACTCGATCAAGATATAGCCGTCCTTCTCCGTGTAATCGGTATATCCGATCGAATAAAGCTCGTCCTCATCTTCAATGCGGTACATATCGAAATGAAAGATCGGCAAAGGGCCGCTTCGGTATTCGTTTACGACCGTATAGGTAGGGCTTTTTACAGCGGCTCTCGGCGCCGCGATGCGGCAAAAGCCGCGGGTAAAGGCGGTCTTTCCCACCCCAAGCTCGCCGCGATAAGCGATCAAGGCGCGGCGGGCAGAGGCAGAAAAAAGTGCCCTTGCCAGCGCTTCTCCGAGCGCCTCGGTTTCCTCGGGGGAGGCGGTCTTGTATTCTTTCATAGCGGTATCCTTACTGTATGGCGTTCAAATAGTCTTCGGCTTTTTCACCGAAAAGGTAGCGAAGGGCTTCTTCGTATTCCTTCTTCGCCGCCTCGATGGCCGCTTGCCGGTTCGCCCCTTCGGCCCGCACGGCGCGAAGAAGGGTGTTCTTCGGCGTGTCGTCGGGGTCGGTAAGCTCGGTTGCCGTCACACGGTATCCCGCCGCCGTAAGGCGCAGGGCGCGAAGCCCATCTGTCAAAGCCTCGGAAAGCTTTTGGCGAAGCTGGGGCTGACCCGAAGCAAAGGCAAGCGGGGGGCAGCTTAAATAACGCGAAAGCGTGCGGTGGCAGCAGGGGGTGGAAAGAATGACCGAGGCCGAAAGCTCGATCCCCTTGGATAGCACCAGATCGGTCGCGATATCGCAAGCGTGCAAAGACATCACAAGATGAGGCTTCCCATTCGGCGTACGGCGAACGTCCTCGCAAAGAAAGCGCATGCCCGAAAAGCCGAGCCGCGCGGCGCTCTCGGCGCAAAAATCCATTACGTCGCGCTTTAAGTCAAGGCAAAGCATATCGACCTCTCGGCCAAGCGTCACCGAAAGATAGTGATAGACGGCAAAGCTTAAATAGCTTTTTCCGCAGCAAAGATCGTAAACGACGATGGGCCCCTCCTTGGGAAGATGGGGGAGAACCTCGCAAAGATGCTCTAAAAAACGGTTGATCTGACGGAATTTTGCCTGCTTTTTATCGTGGATGCGCCCGTCTTTATCCGCGATCTCCAACTCGCGCAGAAAGGGCTCGTCCCCGTTAAGAATACGGTTTTTCTTTCGTTGCAGCTCTTCCTTTGGCAGGGTAATTCCCGCCCCCGAAAGTGAAGCGAAAAGCCCCTCTTTTGCGCGAAGAATATCGCGCCCCTTCGAGCTTTTTTTGTATTCGGCGTCGCCAAGCTCGGTCAAAAGATTGAGCTGGGCGTAGCGCCCGAAGGTCGATTCGAACGATTCTTCGGTAAGCGGGGGCGAAAGGCGGCCGTGCTTTACCTTCCCGTCCGAAAAGCTCTCTTCGGTAGCAAGCACCGCCTCGTTCCGAAAAAGACGAAGCGTGACCGTCAGCTTCTCGGCGCCCTCCCCACGGGGGCGAGAGCCGACGATGCGGCGAAGCTTGCCCGTTTCGGCGGCGCTGTTAAGCAACGATAAAAACTTTTGGCTGTTTTCGCTCATTTTTCTTCCTCGTTGCCGTTCGAGGGAGGAACGGGGTCCTTTTTATGAAAGCTGAATTTGTTTTCTTGGTGCCTCCAAAGCCGCACGAGGTTGGTACGGTGGCAGATGATAACGATGACGGCGAAGACAAAAGCGAACAGCTTGATGGTTGGGTCGTAGGTACCGCCGAAGATCATCATATAGCTTTCAATGGCAACGGGATAAAGCCCCGCGCAAACGATCGAGGCAAGCGAGATATACTTGGTTCCCCATACGATCAGAACGAAGGCGATCAGAAGAATGAGCAGCACGACGGGGGAAAGAACGCCGATGGCCGTCGCCGTGCAAAGCACGCCCTTGCCGCC
>JAZRFI010000046.1:0-8188 GCA_045661285.1 Eubacteriales bacterium
CCTTTTCGTCGGTACCAAGAAGCAGGCCGCCGACAGCATCAAAGAGGATGCCCTTAAGTGCGGTATGTACTACGTCAACGTTCGTTGGCCCGGCGGTATGCTGACCAACTTCAAGACCATCCGTAAGAGCATCAACCGTCTCAAAGAGCTTGAGAAGATGCAGGAAGACGGCACCTTCAACCTGCTTCCCAAGAAAGAAGCGGCTCAGAAGATGAAGGAGATCGAGGATCTCGAAAAGAACTATGGCGGTATCAAGGAAATGGATACCCTGCCTTCCGCTCTCTTCGTCGTCGATACCCGTAAAGAGCACATCGCCGTTATGGAAGCCAAGAAGCTTGGTATTCCGGTAATCGCGATCGTTGATACCAACTGCGATCCCGAGGATGCCGACTATATCATCCCCGGTAACGATGACGCGATCCGCGCCATCAAGCTGATCGGCACCACCCTTGCCGACGCTGTGATCGAGGGCCGTGGCGGCGAACAGCTGACCGATGCCCCCGTTGCCGAAGAAGCCGCCGCCGACGAGGCCGAGGCCGCTGAATAAGAATTCGGAGGATAAGAAAATGGCATTTACCGCAAAAGATGTAGCAGAGCTTAGAAAACAGACCGGCTGCGGCATGATGGACTGCAAGCGCGCCCTCACCGAAGCCGACGGTAACATGGAAGAGGCCATCAAGGTCCTCCGTGAAAAGGGTATGGCCGCCACCGCGAAGAAGGCCAGCCGTATCGCCGCCGAGGGTATCGTCGATATCCTTACCAAGGATAACGTTACCGCTATGATCGAGGTCAACTCGGAGACCGACTTCGTTGCTAAGAACGAGAGCTTCCGTGCTTTCGTCAGAGAGGTTCTTGAAACCATTATCGCCACCCGTCCTGCTTCGGTCGAAGACCTGATGGGCAAGACCATGGCTAGCGGTGAGACGGTTGAGGCCGCCTTCCAGGAAAAGACCTTCACCATCGGTGAAAAGCTTAGCCTGCGCCGCTTCATCATCGTTGACGGTGTCGTCAGCACCTACGTCCACGGTGGCGGTGCCACCGGCGTTATCATCTGCTTCGAAGCCGATGAGGCCGCCGTTGCTCACGAGGGCTTTGCCGAATTCGCGAAGAACATCGCGCTGCAGGCCGCCGCTCTTCCCAGCCAGTACGTTGACCGTGACGCCGTTCCCGCTTCGGTTATCGAAGAGGAGCGCGAGATCCTCACCAAGCAGATGGAGCAGGATCCCAAGTTCGCCGGCAAGCCCGCCAAGGTTCTTGAAGGCATCGTAAACGGTAAGCTCGGCAAGTTCTACGAGACCAACTGCCTCGTTGAGCAGGCCTACGTTAAGGACGATTCGATGACGGTTGCGAAGTACGTAGCCGCTTCTGCCAAGGAATTCGGCGGCGCTATCAAGGTTACCGCCTTCCATCGCTACGATAAGGGCGAGGGCATCCAGAAGCGCGAGGAGAACTTCGCGGAAGAGATCGCCAAGATGGTTCAGAAGTAATTCGGGCTGCGCATTTAGGCATAACCGAAAAGAAAAAGGGATTATATGTGTTTTACATATAGTCCCTTTTTGGCTTCTTCGATATCTGATTTTTTTGAGGTTGAAAGCCAATGGCTTTCTGCCATTTTAAATACGCTTTCTTTTCTATCACCGATCGCGCCCTATCGACGTACCCTCGTACGCCTTCGGGGCGCGATCGGTGATTTCTGCTCTAAATCCGGGCGCCCTTTGGATAAAATTTATCATATACCGAAATTCGCGTTAATTTTTTCTTGCAATCAAACCTTATTTATAGTATAATAAATATGTTATAGTATAATTTCCTCAAAAAGCGCCGTTTGGCGACTATGAAACGAAAGAGAGAATGGGTATGAAACCGAAGTTTAAACGGGTTCTTTTGAAGTTATCCGGTGAAGCGCTGGCCGCCGGTGGGGAGGGGATCTTAAACCACGCGTTCGTGGCTGAGGTAGCATCCGCCATCAAGCGTTGCCTTGACGAAGGGGTCGAGGTTGGCGTGATCGTGGGGGCCGGTAACATCTGGCGTGGCCGCCAAGGCGGGAATATGGACCGTATTCGCGGCGATTACATGGGCATGCTGGCGACGGCGATCAATTCGATCGCCCTTCAAGACGCCTTTATAGAAGCCGGGATCGACGCCCGTATCCAAAGCGCTATTGAAATGCGTGAGATCGGTGAATACTATACGCGGGATGAAGCACTTGCCCACCTGAAGGCGGGGCGCGTTGTCATCTTCGCTTGCGGACTTGGAGAGCCCTTTTTCTCCACCGATACCGCGGGGGCGCTTCGTGCCATTGAGATCGGGGCAGACGTGATGCTGATGGCTAAGAATATCGACGGGATCTACAACGCCGATCCCAAGGTATGTCCCGACGCCAAGCGTTACGACAGCATTACCTACGCCGAGATCCTTGCGAAGAAACTGAAGGTGATCGATTCGACCGCCGCCGCCCTTTGTATGGACAACCGTTTGCCGACCCTCGTCTTCGGCCTTACCGATGCCGAAAACATTTACCGTGCCGTGATGGGCGATGCTGTCGGCACGATCGTGACTTAATAATATACAAGTTAAAGGAGACTGTTATGAAATTCAACACCCAAGAGCATGAAGCGAAAATGAAGAAATCCGTAGAAAGCTACGCCAAGTCGCTTTCCACCCTGCGCGTCGGCCGCGCCAGCCCCGACGTTCTTTCTAAGATCAGCATTGATTATTACGGCACGCCTACCCCCATTCAGCAGGTAGCCGAGATCAAGGTAAGCGATGCCCGTACCCTTACCGTCAATTCCTGGGATAAGTCGCAGCTGAAGGCGATCGAAAAGGCGATCCTTGCCTCCGACCTCGGCTTGAATCCGCAGAACGACGGCAGCGCCATCCGCATCACCTTCCCCCCGATGACCGAAGAGACCCGCCGCAATATGAGCAAGCAGGTTTCGAAGATGGGTGAGGATGCCAAGGTTGCTATCCGTAATATCCGCCGCGACGCCAACGATGCCATCAAGGCCTCTAAGAAGGCGGGCGATATGACCGAGGATGAGGCGAAGCAGGGCGATAAGGCCGTGCAGGATCTGACCGACAAATACATCAAGGAGATCGATAACGTCACCGCCGCCAAAGAGCGTGACATTATGGAGATCTGATAAAGCTTTTATATAAGCCTTAGTTAAGAAGCGGTGAAGCGAGGGCGGCGGCTTTTACAAAACGCCGTTGTTCGATCGCCGCTTGGGGGTGTAAAATGAAAACGCGTATTATAACCGCCGTTGTTCTCTTGGCTATCTTTATCCCGATCCTTTTCTTCTCGGATACGGTGGTATACCCGATCGCCTTAGCGATCCTTTGTATGGTGGGGATCTGGGAGCTTTTGCAGTGCGTTCTGCCCAATAAGAAGAACTATTCGGTTCTGATCCCTTCGGTTCTTTTCGGGGGCTTTCCCCTCGTGGCTTTCTTCTTCACGGGGAGAAACGAAAGCTTTTTGGCGATATTCGTGCTTTCGGCCTTTCTTTTGGCTGTATACCTTTTTGCCGTTTGTGTGTTTACCGAGGGGCGCTTTTCCTACAAAAACGCTGCAACCGTTTTTATGGGGGTCGCGTATCTGTCGCTCGCCTTTTCGGCGCTTTCGCTTTTGCGCTACATCGAAAACGGCGTGTACTGGTTCTTGCTGCCTTATCTTGGGGCGTGGATCACCGACACCTTCGCCTATTTTACCGGCCGCTTTTTCGGAAAGCATAAGCTTTCCCCCATCATCAGTCCCAAAAAGACGGTGGAGGGGAGCCTTGGCGGCATCCTTTTCTGCGTCGCAACCTTCGCCGCTTACGGTGCGATCGTATCCTCCGGCGGCGCGCTTCGCGCCAATTACCTTGCCCTTATCCTTTGCGGCCTCTTCGTCTCGCTGGTTTCGCAGATCGGCGATCTTTCGCTTTCGGCGATCAAGCGCGAATACGGCATCAAGGACTACGGAAAGATCTTTCCGGGGCACGGCGGGGTGCTTGACCGCTTCGATTCGGTGGTAGCGACCGCCCCATTATTCCTTATTCTGACTCTGGCCGGAAGCGGCCTTCAACTATTTATCTGACAGTAGGCGGGGCAAGGACCTCGCCTCTGTCTTCCTTGGGGAAAGAATCCCGCATAAAGGAGATTTTATGATCACAAAGAGAGAAGACGGATTGCCCGATCGCGTCGCGTTACTCGGTTCGACCGGTTCTGTCGGTCGGCAGGCCCTTGCGGTGGCAAAAGCGCACGCGATAGAAGTAGATCTTTTGGCGGCCAATAGCTCGGTTTTGGCGCTGGAAGAGCAGATCCGCGAATTCCGCCCCCGCCTTTGCGCGGTTTGCGACGAGGCGGCAGCCCGTGACCTTGCGATACGGGTAAGCGATACGAATACGAGGATCCTTGCGGGGCGCGAAGGGCTTACGGAAGCGATTTTCGAATCGAACGCTACCGTCACGCTGAACGGTATTCTCGGCAAAGAGGGGCTTTTCTCTACGCTTGATGCCCTGAAAAAAGGGGGGCGCCTTGCCCTTGCCAACAAAGAGTCGCTCGTGGTTGCGGGCAAGCTCGTCAAAGAGGCGCAAAAAGAAAGCGGGGGCGAGCTTTTGCCGGTCGACAGTGAGCATTGCGCCATTTTTCAATGCCTTCAGGCCGGGAAAAGGGAAGAGGTAAAGCGCTTGATCCTTACGGCCTCAGGCGGCCCCTTCTTCGGGGCAAGCCGAGAAAGGCTGCAAAGCGTTACCAAGCGTGAAACGCTTGCTCACCCAACCTGGAAAATGGGGGAAAAGATCACGGTCGATTCGGCGACCCTTATGAATAAGGGGCTTGAGCTGATCGAGGCGGTGCATCTTTTCGATATATCCCCCGCGGATATTACGGTCGTCATTCAACGCGAGAGTATAATTCACTCGGCGGTCGAATATATTGATAATACCCTTATCGCGCAGATGTCGGTGCCCGATATGCGCGCTTGCGTGCAATACGCCCTTTCGTTTCCTAAGCGTGAAAAGGCGATCATTGAGCCGTTGGATCTTTGCGCGCTCGGGGGCCTTAGCTTCGCTAGGCCCGACGAAAGCGCTTTCCGCCTTTTGCCGTTGGCAAGAGAGGCTTGCACGGCAGGCGCCGCCGCCCCCGCCGTTTTGAACGCAGCCAACGAGGTTGCCGTTGACGCTTTCTTGAAGGAGCGCATTTCTTTCTTGGAAATTAGCGATGTCGTCGAAGAAACCCTCGTTTGTTGTAAAGAATACTTTGCAAGTGAAGACTTGGAGGGAATTCTGGCGGCAGACCGTGAGGCGCGCCGCGCAGCCAACGAAATTCTCAATAACTCGAAGGGAAGAGTATGGTAGTTCTGTATATTCTTTTGGCAATTTTGGCGTTTGGCCTATTGGTTCTCGTGCATGAGTGCGGGCATTTCTTTGCCGCGCGCGCCATGGGCGTTACGGTGCGCGAGTTCTCGATCGGAATGGGGCCGACGCTTCTTTCCTATACCTCTAAAAAGACGGATACGGTCTATAAGATCTGTATGCTCCCCATCGGCGGCTACGTCAGCATGCTGGGGGAGGAGGAGGAGCTGGACGATCCGTCTGCTCTTTGCCGCAAAAAGCCCTGGCAACGCCTGATCATTATGGCGGCCGGTGGGGTGGTCAATCTTTTGGTCGGCGCTCTTCTTACCTTCCTTTTGGTGGCGGCGATGCCCTCGATCCGCGCTTCTTGCGAGGTAGGCCCCTTTGCTGACTCTACGGTGACCGGCTTTACCTATTCGAGTGCCGATAGCGGTCTATGCGAGGGGGATATCATTCTTACGATCGACGGAAAGCGCGTGAGCATCGGCGCGGAAATGGATTACGAGATCATGCGCCGCGGTATTCGCCCCATTGATCTTACGGTCTTGCGTGACGGGAAAGAGATCACGCTTCGTAACGTCGTTTTCCCGACCTACGAGGAAAGCGGGCAGGTGCTTGGCGGGCGTGACTTTTATCTGCGCGCCGATAAAGAACCGCTTCCGATTCTGCGCCATACCTTTCACCGTTCGATCATGACGGTTCGCATGGTATGGGAATCGCTTTACGATCTTATTACGGGGCGCTTCGGTGTCGATGCGGTATCGGGGCCCGTAGGGGTCGCTTCGGCTATGACGACGGCGGCGGAAAGCGGCTTTTCGAATTTTATTTATCTTGTGGCCGTGATCAGCTTAAACCTCGGTGTTGTCAATCTTTTTCCCCTGCCCGCGCTTGACGGGGGGCATATCGTTTTCGTGTTTATTGAAATGATCACGAAGAAAAAGGTGCCCGAGCGCATCGAAAACGCCATTCATTCGGCGGGGCTGATGCTTCTTCTCGGGCTGATGCTGTTGGTAACGGGGAAGGATATCGTTACCCTATTTAAGTAACCTTGTTTTGATAAAGACTTTTGGGAGGAAGCCGTATGCAGTTTATTCGACGTCAATCGAAGAAGATCGCCGTCGGCCCGCTTGCGATCGGGGGCGAGGAGCCGATCCTCGTGCAATCCATGACCAATACCGATCCGCACGATTTTGCCGCGACC
Source organism: Eubacteriales bacterium (assembly GCA_045661285.1). Classification (GTDB taxonomy): domain Bacteria; phylum Bacillota; class Clostridia; order Oscillospirales; family CAG-272; genus UBA1740. The sequence goes on from JAZRFI010000046.1 coordinate 6,535, forward strand.
CTTTGCCAAGTAAAGGCGCTTGCGGAAGCGGGGTGCGGGCTCGTGCGTTTGGCGGTGCCCGATCAAGAGGCGGCGCGCGTTTTCTCCTATTTGCGCGATTGCGGGGTCACGGTCCCGCTTTGCGCCGATATTCATTTCGATTACCGCCTTGCCATCGAATCGGTGGCGAGCGGGGCCGATAAGATTCGCATAAATCCCGGCAACGTTGGGGATCGTGACCGCATCGCGGCCATCGCCTCGGCTTGCCGACAAAAGAATATTCCCATCCGCATCGGGGTGAACGGCGGGTCTTTAGAGGCCGATCTCCTCGAAAAATACGGCGGACCGACCCCCGAAGCGCTTTGCGAAAGCGCCCTTCGCCACGCTTCGCTTTTAGAGGCGGTTGATTTTTACGATATCGTTCTTTCGGTCAAGACCTCTTCGACCGAAAATATGATCAAGGCCAATCGCTTGCTTGCCGAGCGGACAAGCTATCCCTTGCATCTTGGGGTGACCGAGGCGGGGGACGGCGAGGAGGGGCTGGTGAGAAGCGCCGTTGGGATCGGCGCGCTGCTTTCCGAGGGCATCGGCGATACGGTGCGCGTTTCGCTTACCGCCGACCCGCTTTGCGAGGTAAAGGCGGCGTATCGGATCCTTGATTCGCTGGGCCTATCGAAAAGAAATCAGCTTCGCGTGATCTCCTGCCCGACCTGCGGTCGAACCAAGATAGACCTCGTTCGCCTGGCGGCCGACTTTCGCCGCGCGGTAGAGGAAGAGGGGCTTTCGTCTCTCCCCTTGACGGTGGCCTTGATGGGGTGCGCCGTAAACGGCCCCGGGGAAGCTAAGGAAGCCGATATCGGCATCGCGGGGGGCGAAAAAGAAGCGCTTCTTTTTAAAAACGGACAAATTTTACGCAAGATCCCCGAAGGGGAGATCGTCAAGACCTTACTGGCAGAAATTAAAGGGATAGAGAAATGACCGAACAGCAAGTTTACGGAATTATAGCCGAAAAATATCGGCCGAGCGATGAAGCAAGGCGTCGCGTGCTTTCGATGGGAAGCGGGCAGAAGCTGCGCTTTGCCTCGCATACCCCCCCTCGGCTTGAACTGAATATAAATTTTGAAAGACGGCAGGATGCCGAGATCCTTTATCGGATCGAGGACGACCTTTGCGCCTTGTGCGGGGCGTATTCCTTCCGTATTTTTCCGCATTATCCGCCCTCCGAATTTACCCTTAGCGCGATGGAAGAGATCTTCACCGAGGCGTCGAAGATCGGCGCGGTCGTCAGCGGCTATTTTTACGAAGCCACCTGCCGCGAGGAGGAGGGGAAGCTGATCGTCGAGATCCCCTTTCTTTCGGGCGGGATTTCGATGGTAGAGGGAACGCCGAAGCTGCTTTCCGCGATCCTTCAAAACCGTTACGGCATCCGCCGCGAGATCGAGATCCGCCCTTCGCGTGACGCAGAGGAAAAAAGCCGTATTCGCGCCGAGCGCGCCGCCGAGGAGGACCGTCGCCGTATGGCGGAAAACCTCAAACGTGCCGAAGAAGCCGAAAAGGCGCGCGCGGCCGTCCTTTCGCCCGCGCAGAACCCCGATTTTTCCAAGGCGGACAGCCTTTCAAGGGAGGGCAACGAGGTAGAGCGCCCCACCAAAAGCATCGTAAAGATCGGGGGCTA
>JAZRFI010000047.1:0-15981 GCA_045661285.1 Eubacteriales bacterium
GGTGGCGAGGATCGACTCGGAGGCCATCTCAGCCTCCCGGAAGCTCCAGTTGAAGGACTGCATCACCTGGACCACCGTGTTGCAGAGCAGGATCACGGTACCGGCCTTGACCACGTAGGACCAGCCGCGGCTGAGCATGGAGCCGGTGGCTCTCTTCAGGCTGGGCAGCTTATATTCGGGCAGCTCGATGATGAAATAGGAACGTCTTTTTCCGTTTCCGGTTAATTTATTGACAAGAAGCGCAGAGACGAGGATGATAAAGATCCCCATAAAATACATCAGGGTTCCCACCCAGCTTGCCTCCCCGAAGAAAGCGCCCGCAAAAAGCGCGATAACGGGAAGCTTGGCGCCGCAGGGCATAAAGGGGGCAAGCATAGCGGTTGCCCTACGCTCACGCTCGTTTCGGATGGTGCGGCAGGCCATAACGCCGGGAATGGCGCAGCCCGTACCGATCACGAAGGGGATAACCGATTTCCCCGAAAGACCGACCTTTTTGAAAATGGGGTCGAGAACGACGGTGGCGCGCGCCATATAGCCGCAATCCTCTAAAAGCGCGATCAGGAAATACATGACCATGACCAGCGGCAAAAAGCCGACCACAGCGCCAACGCCGCCGATGATCCCGTCAACGATCAGGGCGGTAAGAAGCGGATCCGCGTTTTCCATCAGCGCGCCGATCTGCGCGCCAAACGCTTCAATAAGCGTTACAAGCCCCGGAATAAAGACCTCGTTGGCGCCCCCCTCGTTAAAGACCACGCCATCGGCGATCCAAGCGCCAAGCCAGGCCTGCGAGATCTGGAACACGAGGAACATAATGACCGCGAAGATCGGCAGCCCCAGCCATCGGTTGGTAAGCACGGCGTCGATCTTATCGCCGCCCCCTTCGTTTTTCGTGAAGGTCCTTCTCTTTTCGACGGCTTCGACAACCCCATTAACAAAGGCATACCGCCGTTTGTCGGCGGCCTCACTCTCGGCTTTGTCGGAAGGGCGGATGCCCTCTTGCTTATAGGGCGCCGTCTGACCCCCACCTACAACCGAAAGGACAGCCTTCATCAACTCGGAAAGCCCCCTTTCCGAAACCGAAACCGTTTCAATAACCGGACACGAAAGCTTTTGACTGAGCAAGGCGGCGTCGATCACGTTTCTTTTTTTCTCGTTTACGTCTACCTTGTTAAGGGCGATCACAACGGGGATCCCAAGCTCTAACAGCTGGGTCGTAAAAAAGAGGCTTCGGCTAAGGTTAGAGGCGTCTACGATGTTTACGATCGCATCGGGGCGCTCGTTCCGTACGTAATCGCTTGTGATGCTCTCTTCTCCCGTGAAGGGGGACATCGAATAAGCGCCGGGCAGGTCAACGGCGATCAGCCCCTCCCTGCCGCAGGCATACCCACGCTTTATGGGATGCTCGTTTTTATCGACCGTGACCCCCGCCCAGTTCCCCACGTGCTCGTTTTGCCCGGTTAAGGCGTTATACATCGTGGTTTTTCCGCTGTTCGGGTTGCCGGCCAAAGCAATTCTCATACGTCACCATCCTCCAAAACCATACGTAAGATTTACAAATTGATAAAAAAATATGTGCTTTATAAACAAAAGCCAGTTACCTATCGCTAACTGTATATCAAAAAGAAAAGGCGCCGCGGCCGTTTTCGTTAGATGCGAATGGCTTGCGCCAACGCGCGGTCAATGCTGTATCGTCCATCCTTGATCGAAACGATGCAACCGCTTTTGCGGCGCTTGATCACGGTGATCGGCTCACCCGCGTAGCATCCAAGCGAGAATAAAAAGGCGTTAAGCTCTTCGTCCTCGGTCATAACGGCCGAGACGGTATACTCTTTTCCTTCTTCTGCGTTCATTAAGGTCATTCTTTGTTTTCTACCTTTCAGTTACCTATGGCTAACTACATATTATTATACTTGTTTTACCAAAAAAATCAAGGCTTTTTTCGGTTTTTTTCAAAAAAACTTTCGGCCGCGCGCGCCGGATGACAAAAAAGCGCGCCGCGATTGGCGAAAGTCCCTAAAAAGCCTTGCTTTTTATATGGTAGTATGATATTATTATGATATTAAGCAAGGGGGTATTTTTATGTTTTTTACATACCGCATTTTCCATACGACCGATAAAAAGCTTATCCTTACGCCGCAAACCGATCTTGCAAGCGCCGAGCTTACCTACACCGACTTTATCACCACCACCCTTACCTCTGCCGTGGGGGGAGAAGGCGAAGCCATTGAGCGCATTGAATGGAAGATTGGCTTTTCTCTCGCGATCAAAAAGAAGATCGGGGCTGCCTATCAAAAATGTGACGAAGGCTACGCCATCGTTTTAGGTAAGGTCACCCGTGTTTTTGCCGCGAGCGAGAAGGCCTTTATTTACGCCGCCGCTACGCTTTCGCTGCTTGCGCACGACGGCGAGCTTTGCGAGGGCTTTCTGTACGACGTCCCGCTGGGGGAAGAGCGCGGCTTCCGCGTTTTTTTGCCCGCCCGAAGCGACTTTGACGCCTTTTATAAAATAGTCGACTTTTTAGCGACCTATAAATTCAACTCGATCATCCTTGAGGTCGGCGGCGGCATGGAATATCACCGCCACCCCGAAATCAATAAGACCTGGATCGAATTCTGCCGCGACGTGCATCGCTATTCGGGGCGCGCCCGCGAGATCCAGTGGCAGACCTATCCGTGGAAGAAAAACGCGATCCATTGCGATAACGCGGGGGGCGAGGTCTTAACGCAGGAAGAGGTCCGCACCCTCGTTGCCTATTGCCGATCAAGAGGGCTTAAGGTTATCCCCGAATGTCCGCTCTTCTGCCACGCCGATTATCTCGTGATGGCCTTCCCCGAGATCCGCGAGCGCGAGGGGGATATGCATCCCGACAGCTATTGCCCCAACCACCCCGATACCTATACGTACGTTTTCGACGTGCTTGAAGAGGTCATCGACGTTTTCCGACCCGAGGCCGTGCATATCGGGCATGACGAGGCCTACTCGGTCGGCGTTTGCCCGCGCTGCAAGGGAACCTCCCCTTATAAGCTTTATTCGTGGGACGTTATCAAGCTTCACGACTTTTTGGCCGAACGCGGCATCAAGACCTATATGTGGGGCGAAAAGCTTTTAAATGCGCGCGCCGAAAACAACCGCCGTTGCGGAGGCGCGGGATATATGTACGGAAAGATCCGTATTCCCGATTTCTACAAGTGCCGCGATCTGCTTCCCCGCGATATCACTTATCTTCATTGGTATTGGCGCTACACCGATAAAAACGACGACGTCTACCACGATCGAAACATGCGCGTGCTATACGGCAACCTACAGGCGTTGCTTGTGAAAAAATGGAATAACCGCCGCGAGCGAGGCATCAAGGGCGGCTACGTTTCAAACTGGAGCTCGTTTGACAGCGAAACGATGCAAAAGAATTTTATGTATATCAACCTCTTTGCGGCGGCCTACGCCTTCTGGTGTGACGATTTTGAGGACCGTGACACGGGCGATATGTATAAGCTTTGCTTTGAGGAAGCGTACAGACTTTGCCATGATAGCTTGAAGCACCCCTTGACCATCACGCATACCACCTCGCATACCATTCCCTACGAGCCCGCTTGGGACGGTGTTTTCATCACCGATGAAAAATATCTGCTCGGCCGCTATCATCTGTCCTATTCGGACGGCACCGAGGCCACCCTTCCCGTCCGCTACGGCTCACACATCGGGAACTCGGATTTTCGCGACGCGATCGATAACACCGAATTCCGCCAGCTGGCTTACGGCGTTTTGCCGCTTGCCTACCGCGACGGCTTTGCTTATCGGGTGCTGTATGAAGACCCGCATCCCGACAAAGAGCTTCTTTCCATCGTTTATAAGCCCGCCGAAGGGCGGGAGGATATCCCGATTTCCTTTATCGGCTTCCACCGCGGCGATGACGAGCCGGTCGAAGCCACGATCACCGCAAAAATTCGCCGTGAAGCCGACGTTGAGGACGGCGTTTACGAAGAAGAATAATACATTCAGGAGGATTTCTCAATGTTTTTTAAATACCGCATTTTAGAAACCACCGAAAAAAGAGTTGTTTTTACCCCCAAGACCGAGCTTTCGGCAACCGAGCTTACCTACGCAGACTTTATTGAAAACGCCCTTTCTTCGTCGGTCGGCGGCGAAGGCGAAGCCATTGAGCGCATTGAATGGAAGATCGGCTTCTCTTCCTCGGTTAAAAAGAAGATCGGGGCGGCCTATCAAAAGAACAAAGAGAGCTATGCCATCGTTCTCGGTAAGGTGACCCGCGTTTTCGCGGCGAGCCAAGAGGCCTGTATTTACGCCGCCGCCACGCTTTCGCTGCTTGCCAAGGGCGGGGAGCTTTTTGAAGGATTTATTTACGATCTGCCGATCGCGCCCGAGCGTGGCTTCCGTGTCTTTTTACCGGCCCGCGCGGGATTTGAGGATTTCTACCGTATGGTCGATTTTCTGGCGACCTATAAATTCAACTCGATCATCCTTGAGGTCGGCGGGGCGATGGAATACCGCCGCCACCCGAAGATCAACGAGACCTGGGCTGAATTCTGCCGCGATATGCACCGCTATTCGGGAAGAACCCGTGAAATTCAGACAAAGACCTACCCGTGGCACAAGAATTCGATCCACTGCGATAACGCGGGCGGGGATATTCTGACGCAGGACGAGGTTCGCACCTTGATCGCCTACTGCCGTTCCCGCGGGCTTACCGTTATGCCCGAATGTCCGCTTCTTTCGCACGCCGATTATCTCGTAATGGCTTACCCCGAGATCCGCGAGAGAGAGGGCGACATGCATCCCGACAGCTATTGCCCCAACCACCCCGACACCTATAAGTACGTTTTCGATATTCTCGAAGAGGTTATTGACGTCTTTCAGCCCAAGGCCGTACATATCGGGCATGACGAGGCCTACTCGGTCAGCGTTTGCCCCCGTTGTAAAAACACGAAGCCCCATATCCTTTACGCCAACGATATCATCAAGATCCACGACTTTTTAGCGGAGCGCGGCATCAAGACCTATATGTGGGGCGAAAAGCTGATCAACGGCCGCGGCAACAACCACCGCCGCATCGGCGGCGCGGGAAGCGGAAAGGGCGATGCCCACGTACCTTCCCTGTGGCCCTGCCGCGATCTGTTGCCGAGCGATCTCAACATTCTGCATTGGTTCTGGCACAGAAGCTCGGATTACGATAACGTCTTTCACTCGCGCGGCATGCACACGGTCTTTGGGAACCTTGAGCCGCTTCTGATCAAGGAGTGGAATATGCGGCGTGACCGCGGCATCAACGGCGGCTACGTTTCCAACTGGAGCTCGTTTGATACCGAGACCATGCAGAAGAACTGTATGTATATCAAGCTCTTCTCCTCGGCCTATGCCTTCTGGTGCGAGGATTTTGAGGCACGGGGCGGGGCTTCGATGTATGCGCTTTGCTTTGAGGAGGCCTATCGGCTTTGCCTTAACAACCTGAAAAATCCCTTAACGGTTACGCATACCACCCCGCACCGCATCCCCTACGAGGCCGCTTGGGACGGCGTCTTTATCACCGACGAGAAATATCTGCTCGGCCGCTATCATCTTACGTATGCGGACGGCACCGAGGCCACCCTTCCCGTTCGCTACGGCTCGCATATCGGCTCTTCTACCTTTACCGACGCGATCGATAACATCGAATTCCGCCAGCTGGCTTACGGCGTTTTGCCGCTTGCCTACCGCGACGGCTTTGCTTATCGCGTACTGTACGAGGATCCGCATCCCGATAAGGAGCTTCTTTCGATCGTGTATCGGCCGAGAGAGGACCGCCGGGATATTCCCGTATCGCTGATCGGCTTCCACCGCGGCGGTGACGAGGCGGTTAAGGCCACGATCGAGGCCAAAATTCGGCGTGAGGCCGACTGTGAGGACGGCATCGTTCTGTAACCCGAAGCAAAAGACTGTAAAGGGCGATATGTTTTTTAAATACCGCGTCTTTCAAGAAAGTGACAACAAGCTTTCTTTAACCAAAAATACCCTTCTTTCGACCGAAGGGCTTACCTACGGGGATTTTATCAAAAGCTCCCTTTCCTCCTCCTTTGGCGAGGAGGGCGAGGCGATCTCGTCTCTTGAATGGAAGATCGGCTTTTCTTCCTCGGTAAGAAAAAAGATCGGCGATGCTTATAAGAAGAACGACGAGGCCTACGCCATCGTTTTAGGTAAGGTCACCCGTATTTTCGCGACCAGCGAAAAGGCGTTTATTTACGCCGCCGCAACGCTTTCTCAATTGGCAAGGGAGAACAAGCTTTCCGAGGGCTTTTTATATGACCTGCCGATCGGGAATGAGCGCGGATACCGCGCCTTCTTACCCGCAAGAGCAGGCTTTGAGGACTTTTACCGCATGGTCGATTTTTTGGCGACCTATAAATTCAATTCGATCATCCTTGAGATCGGCGGGGCGATGGAATACCGCCGCCACCCGAAGATCAACGAGACCTGGGCAGAATTCTGCCGCGATATGCACCGCTATTCGGGGCGCACCAAGGAGATCCAGTTCAAGACCTACCCTTGGCCCAAGAACTCGATCCATTGCGATAACGCGGGCGGAGACGTCTTAACGCAGGAGGAGTGCCGCACGCTGGCGGCCTATTGCCGTTCTCGCGGCTTGAAGGTCATCCCCGAGTGCCCTTCCCTCTCGCACGTCGACTTCCTCGTTTTGGCGTATCCCGAGCTTCGTGAGCGCTGCGAGGACGGGCATCCCGATACCTATTGCCCCCGCCACCCCGACGTGTATACCTACGTTTTCGATATTCTTGAGGAGGTCATCGACGTATTCGAACCCGAGGCCGTGCATATCGGGCACGACGAGACCTATTCGATCGGTATTTGCCCCCGCTGTAAGGGCACCCCTGCTTATAAGCTTTACGCCGAGGACGTTATCAAGATCTACAGCTTCCTAAAGGAGCGCGGCATCAAGACCTATATGTGGGGTGAAAAGCTTCTTAACGCGCGCGCCGGCAAGGAACGCATCGGCGGCGCCGGACACGGCATCGGTACGCGCCACGTACCCGCCCTTTTCCCCTGCCGCGACCTTTTACCGCGCGATATCACCTATCTGCATTGGTATTGGCGCTTTAACGAGGAATACGATAAGGTCTATCACGAGCGCGGCATGACGGCGGTGTACGGAAACCTTGACGCCCTTTTGGTGGAGAACTGGAATAAGCGGCGCGATGCCGGCATCAACGGCGGCTTCGTTTCAAACTGGGGCTCTTTCGAAGCCGAGTATATGCAAAGAAACTGCCAGTATTTCGAGCTTTTCGCGTCGGCCTACGCCTTCTGGTGTGACGATTTTGAGGAAAAGGGCTCGGTCGAGGTCACTAAGCTCTGCTTTGAGGCGGGATACCGCCTAAGGCTGGAAGCGATCAAGAACCCCTTCGAGATCACGCACACGACCACCCATTCGATCCGCTACGAGGCCGTATGGGACGGCATCTTTATCACCGACGAAAAGTATCTGCTTGGCCGCTACGAGCTGACTTACGCCGACGGAACGATCGATTATCTCCCCGTCCGCTACGGCTCGCACGTTGGATGCTCGGCGATCAAGAACCCTGTCGGAAGCGCGGAATTCCGCCAGCTTTCCTACGGCGTTCTGCCTATTGCCTATCAAGGTGCCTACGCTTACCGCGCGCTGTACGAGGATCCGCATCCCGACAAGGATCTGGTTTCGATCTCGTATCTTCCCGCTACGGGGCGCGAGGATATCAAGGTAACGCTGATCGGCTTTACCCGCGGCACGCCCGAGAATATCGTCGCCACGATCGACGTTAAGGAAAGAGGCGAGGCCGACCATTTGGACGGCGTTCAGGAATAAAAGAAGAAAAGCACCGACTGCGGTCGGTGCTTTTTCTTTATACCTCTTTAAACCCTATAACGCGGTCAAGCATCATCGCATCGCGCGCATCCGGCTTTTCTGTGGAAAAATCAACGTTATAAAGGCGGAGATTATCGACGCAACGGGCGAGAAGACCGTATACGGGCAGCTTTTGGCCAAAGGCCCAAGGCGAGGGGTACCGGCGCCCTGCAAAAGAAAAAAGAGGGTACGCTCTCCGTATCCTCTTTTTCCGTGCGAAACGCCTTATTCGTTATCGCTCTTTTTCTTGCTCGTATACTTTTGCAGACAGACGGTGGCGCCGATGATGATCCCGATGATGAGGAAAACACCCAGCATACCGGCCAGCATATAAACGAGGTTATTAACGAAAGCGATCGGGCTAAAAATCAAATTTTCCATGTTTTTTCCCTCCTTACATAAAGAAGCCAAGAACCAAGGCGCCCGCGATAACCGAAGCGATCTGCCCCGATACGTTTACCCCGATGGAATGCATCAGAAGGAAGTTCTGCGGATCCTCTTGGATACCCATTTTGTGAACGATACGACCCGACATCGGGAAGGCCGAGATACCGGCGGCGCCGATCATGGGGTTGATCAGCTCTTTCTTGGTCATACGGGCGAAGACGTTGTAAAGCTTGGCAAAGAGAACGCCGCCCGCCGTATCGACGATAAAGGCGATCAGGCCAAGACCCATGATAAGAAGCGTTTGAACGTTAAGGAACTGCGAAGCGGTCATATTAAAGGCGATGGTGATGCCAAGGAAGATGGTGATAAGGTTCGCCAGCACCTTCTGCGCGGTTTCGGAGATCGAATCGAGAACGCCGCACTCACGGATGAGGTTACCGAACATCAGGAAGCCGATCAGCGACCCGGCGCCGGGGGCAAAGATGCAAGCGACGACCGAAATAACGATCGGGAAGAGGATCTTGGTGGTCTTGGAAACGGCGGTCTGCTTGTAGGACATGCGGATCTTGCGCTCTTCCTTGGTGGTAAGAAGCTTGATTACAGGGGGCTGAATGATCGGCACCAGCGCCATGTAGGAATAAGCGGCAACCGTGATCGCGCCAATGAAGTTCGAGCCGAGCTTGTTGGCAACAACGATCGAGGTCGGGCCGTCTGCCGCGCCGATGATTGAGATCGAGGCGAAATCCTTTGCCTCGGGGAAGAAGATCGAAGCCATGCAAAGGGTGAAGAAGATACCGAACTGCGCCGCCGCGCCGAAGATCATCAGCTTCGGGTTATTAAGCAGGGGCCCGAAGTCGATCATCGCGCCGATACCGATGAAAAGAAGCAAGGGGAACAACTCACTCGCGATACCCGCGGTATACAGGGTATGCAGGGGCTCCGCGATGCCGTTATAGATCACTTCACCGTTTTCAGCTACCGTTACGACGCCGGGGAAGTTCATTAAGATCGCCCCGAAGCCGATGGGTAAAAGAAGCGTCGGCTCCATTTCCTTCTTAATGGCGAGGTAGATCAGTACACCGCCGATGATCCACATCAGGATCATTTTCCAGTTGTCGCCCTCCGCAAAGCCGACAAGGCCGTCGAAGAGGGTCTTCAGTGCGTTCCAGATTTCCATGTTGCTCTCCCGTTAATGATTTTTTCTTAGGCGAATTCTTTGTTTTTTGCGCATTTTTTATACACGCAAAGGGGCAAAATAAGATATAAGCCCAAAAAACGCCTTATATATTATAGCACAAAAAGAAAAAAAAGCAAGAGCCGTTTTGCTTTTCTTTCGGATTTTTTAAAAAAAGAAAAAGGAGCGTTTGCTCCTTTTTTGCTTTACGGCGCTTTGGGCCGGAATTTCAGCGTATACTGCTCGTTCCCCCGCGTGATGGCGATGGGAAGCGTGGGGATCTTTTCTCCGCCGTGATAGGTGGTGTTGGCAACCGTAGCATGCCCCGAGAAGCCGCCGATGGTCAGCGTATAGTCATACCCGTCGATATTGCGACCCCTTTCGATATAGACGCCCGAATAGGTCCTTCCCTCGCCGTCGCGGATCGTGATCAGCCCGTTTTCGGCCGTCATAAAGACGTTCTTAAAGGAAAGTTCTTGGTTTTCCAAGCTATCAAGATCGGTTTTGGCGGCCCATATAAGCTCCCACTCGTATTCCTCAACGGTGAGCGCTTCTTCGCTGCAGCCGCAAAAAAGCATCGCCAGCAAGGATAAGATCAAGAAAAAAGAGATCCTTTTCATCCGCGCCCTCCTTCGGTGTTTTTTCGGTATGCCCTCTATGGGCTTTTATCGGGTCTTAAATTGCATGTTATAAAGACCGGCGTAAACGCCGCCCTTTTCAAGAAGGGCACCGTGATCCCCCAGCTCGGTAATGCTTCCGTTTTCCACAACGGCGATCTCATCGGCGTTCTTTACGGTGGAAAGACGGTGCGCGACGACCAAGGTCGTGCGGCCGCGGCAAAGCTCGTCAAGCGCTTGCTGGATATAGATCTCGGTGGCGTTATCAAGGGCACTCGTCGCTTCATCAAGGATCAGGATCGGGGGATTCTTCAGAAAAACGCGGGCGATAGACAAGCGCTGCTTCTGCCCGCCCGAAAGCTTCACGCCGCGCTCGCCGATCTCGGTATCATATCCCTTTTCAAGCGCCATTACGTACTCGTGAATATTCGCCTTCTTCGCCGCCTCGATCACCTCTTCCTCGGTGGCATCGGGTCTACCGTAGAGAATGTTGTCACGGATACTGGCGTTAAAGAGGTATACGTCCTGCTGTACGATACCGATATTTTTGCGAAGCGAATCGCGTGTAAAGTCGGCAATATCCACGCCGTCGATCAAAATTTTGCCCCGCTCCACGTCGTAAAAGCGCGGAATGAGATGGCAAATCGTAGTCTTACCGCCGCCTGAAGGACCAACGAGAGCAAAGGTCTTCCCCTTCTCCACGGTGAAGCTGACGTTTTTCAAAACGTCTCCCTCTTCCCCGTAGCCGTAGGTGACCGAGGAAAACTCGATCTTCCCTTGCAAAATACCCGCATCGCGCGCGCCCTTGCGATTTTGCTCGGGCGGCTCGTCCATAATTTCCAAAAAGCGGCGGAAGCCGGTAACGCCGTTCTGATACTGCTCCATAAAGTTGATCAGCGTCATCAGGGGCGAAATAAACAGATTCACCGAGACCACGAAGGCCGAGTAATCGGCAAAATCAATAAGGCCGTTGTAGAGGAAAAGACCGCCGGCGATCAGAACGATAACGTTAAAGATATCGGCAACGAAGGTCGTGGACGAGTGGAACTTGGCCATGGCGTTGTAGGCCTTTTTGCGCGCGGCCACGAAGGAACGGTTTCCTTCCTCAAACTTCTCTTCTTCTACCGTTTCGTTGTTAAAGGCCTTGGTGACGCGGATCCCCGTGATGCTGCTTTCCAAGGAAGCGTTGATCACGGCGACCGATTTGCGGCTTTCCATAAACGCTTCCTTCATTCTTTTGCGAAGCGAAGCGGCAATAACGGCAAGGATCGGGGCGCAAATAAAGACGATCAGCGTCAGCTCCCAACGGATCGTAGCGAGGTAAGTAAAGGAAATAACGATCGAAATCCCCGAGATCAGAATGTTTTCAGGGCCGTGGTGCGCAAGCTCGCTGATATCCATCAGATCGTTCGTCATACGGGACATGATCTTACCGGTCTCGTTATTATCAAAAAACCTATACGGCAGCTTTTCAAGATGCCCGAACATATCGCTTCGCATCTTGGCTTGCATACGCACACCCATAATATGCCCGTAATACTGGATAAAGAAATTAAGAAGCATACGAATGACGTATACCAACAGTAAAAGCAGACCGAAAAGAACGATCAGCTTATATTTCTGACCCGGGATAAGATCGTTGAGCATCCGCCTTGTGATCATCGGGTACAGAATGGCAGTAAGCGCCACCAAAAGCGAAGCGATCATATCGGCCGCAAAGAGCCTTTTGTGCGGCTTATAATAGGATAAAAAGCGTTTTAACATGCAAGCCTCCGAGGTTATATCAAAAGTTCTTTTTCAACAATATGCCAAAGGGATCGCGGTTTTTAATTCAGCATATCCAAAAGCTGCGCCTTTTGACGGTAGCCGACGGCCTGCTTATAAAGCCTTCCGTTTTTGAAAAGAAGAACGGCGGGGATACTGTTGATCTCAAACGCCTCGGCAAGCGCGCCTTCTCGGTCAACGTTCACCTTGCCGACCTTGACGTCTTCTCTTTCCTCGGCGATCTCCGAAAGAACGGGGGCCAGCATACGGCAAGGGCCGCACCAATCGGCGTAAAAATCAACGAAGATCGGCTTATCCGATTCGAGAACCTCTTTTTCAAAGTTATCGGTCGTAATTATAATTTCTTTCATATATCGTTTCTCCTTCAATCCTTGGTTTTATAATAAAGCATGCAGTGGCAAAAGCCTTCAAAATCGGGGTCCTTGATCTGCTCGCGGAAAGCCTTACACATACATTTCGTATCCTCGCTTACCGTGCGCACGCACGGGCAATATCCGCCCTTTTCTTTCAGCCCCTCTTTTACGATCCTCACGATCTCTTCATCGGGATTTAGCTTGATCGCCATATCGGTTTCTCCCCATAAATATAATTTACTTTATTATAGCAAATTGCGGCGCTTTTGTCTGCTAAAAATAAATATTTTTACATTTTCTTAAAAAAGTCTTTTATTTCGCCGTTTTCCCTTGATAAACCGAGAGGGTGGTGATATAATGGTTAATGCATTTGTTCCGCAAGGAGAATGCCGTGTGAATACGAAAAACGAAGCCTATCGAATCGAGCGTGATTCAATGGGAGAGATCGGGGTTGCCGCCGATAAACTATGGGGCGCAGACCGAGATAAGATGAAAAGTAACCTTTACAATTCATCGATGTTAGTAACGGCTTTATCACAAAAAATCGGATATGAGAGCACCGCCAAGGCCGCGCGGCTCACGCATACCGAGGGGCTTTCGCTGAAGGAAGCCCGCTTGCGCCTTTCTATCCTTAGCGAAGAGGAATACGAAAAATTCGTAAGGCCCGAGGATATGGTATAAGCCCCTTCAAATTAAAATTCATTTTCTGAAAAGGAGAAACGATATGAAAGAAAGCATTCGCGAGGAATCGCTGAAGAAGCATTACGAGTGGCAGGGGAAGATTGAGGTCATCTCCCGCTGCAGGATCAACGACCGCAAGGATCTTTCCTTGGCCTACACCCCCGGCGTTGCCGAGCCCTGCCTTGAAATCGAAAAGGATCCCGATAAATCCTATCTTTTAACGAGAAGAAGCAATCTCGTCGCCGTTATTACCGACGGAACCGCCGTTCTGGGTCTTGGCGACATCGGCCCCTTGGCGGGCATGCCGGTTATGGAAGGAAAATGCGCCCTCTTTAAAGAGTTTGCCGACGTTGACGCTTTTCCGCTTTGTGTCAATTCAAAGGATCCCGACGAGATCGTGCGTACGATCGCCCTGATCAGCGGCAGCTTCGGCGGGGTAAACCTTGAGGATATCAGCGCCCCCCGTTGCTTTGAGATCGAAAAGAAGCTGCAAGCGGCTTGCGACATTCCGATCTTTCACGACGATCAGCACGGCACCGCGATCGTGGTGGCGGCGGCGCTTCTCAACGCCTTGAAGATCGTGAAGAAGGAGATCGGTAAGGCGCGCGTGGTGATCAACGGCGCGGGCTCTGCCGGATGCGCGATCGGTAAGCATCTTTTGGCGATGGGCGTTGAAAATCTTATCATGGTCGACCGCTTTGGGATCATCAGCCGCGACGACGAAACCCTCTCTCCCGCTCACCGTGAGATCGCGCTGCTGACCAACAAAGAGCTTCTCCGCGGCAACCTTGCCGACGCGATGAAGGGCGCCGACGTCTTTATCGGCGTTTCCGCCCCCCTTATCGTCAGCCGCGAGATGGTCGCTTCGATGGCGAAGGACGCGATCGTTTTCCCGATGGCGAACCCCACCCCCGAGATCATGCCCGAGGACGCTTTGGCCGCAGGGGCGCGCATCGTTGGGACCGGGCGCTCGGATTACAAAAACCAGATCAACAACGTTTTGGCCTTCCCCGGTATTTTCCGCGGGGCGCTTGATTGCCGCGCCTCTTGCATCAACGAAGAGATGAAGGTAGCAACCTCCTACGCTTTGGCGGCCTTGATCCCCGAGGAAGAGTTGAACGAAGAAAACATTATCCCTTTGGCGCTTGATAAGCGGGTCGCCCCCGTCGTTGCCGAGGCGGTTATGAAAGCGGCGCGCGAAAGCGGCGTGGCACGTCTGTAAAGCAGCTTGAAAAAGAGCCGAAAGAGATCCCTCTTCCGGTTCTTTTTTGCTTTTTTCTCCAAAAATGCGCTTATTTATTTTAAAAAACAGAAAAAACCGCTTGCCATATAAAGAAATATATTGTATAATTATAAAATAATAATGCACTTTACGGTGAAAGGATAATAAAAATGCCCATTACCGACATTCTTACCAAAAACGCGGATTTCTACCCAAACGACGTTAGCTTGGTAGAGATCAACCCCAAGCTCGAAAACAACAAGAATATGACTTGGCGCGAATTCTCCCTGATGCAGGCAACGGCGGCCGAATCCTATCGGCACGAGCTGACCTGGAAGGAATTTCAGCAGCACGCCAACCGCTTTGCCAACCTGCTTTTGTCCCGCGGGATCAAAAAGGGGGAAAAGGTCGCGATCCTTTTGATGAACTGCCTTGAATGGTTGCCGATCTATTTCGGAATCTTAAAGGCGGGGGCGATCGCGGTACCGCTTAATTTCCGCTATACGGCCGAGGAGATCGCGTATTGCCTTGATAAGGCAGACGCCGAATACATCGTTTTCGGCCCCGAATTCGTCGGGCGTGTGGAAAGCATCTGCCATAAGGTGCGCGCCATTAAAATGTGGATCTATGCGGGCGAGGATTGCCCCGCATACGCCGAAAGCTACGATAAGCTGGTCACCTACTGCTCTTCGCATACGCCAAAGATCTCGCTTTGTGACGACGATGACGCCGCGATCTATTTCTCCTCGGGCACGACCGGCTTCCCGAAGGCGATCTTACATAAGCACAGAAGCCTTATGCACGCCGCAAGAGTCGAGCAGAATCACCACGGCCAATGCAAGGAAGACGTTTTTCTTTGCATTCCGCCGCTTTATCACACCGGCGCCAAGATGCACTGGTTCGGCAGCCTGATGGTCGGCGGCAAGGCGGTTCTCTTAAAGGGAACCGAGCCCGAGTGGATCATCAAAGCGGCCGCCGAGGAAAATTGCAGCATCGTTTGGCTTTTGGTGCCGTGGGCGCAGGATATTCTCGACGCGATCGACCGCGGAGATATTGATCTTTCGAAATACGATCTCTCCGCTTGGCGGCTGATGCATATCGGCGCCCAACCGGTCCCCCCCAGTCTGATCCGCCGTTGGAAAGCGATCTTCCCCAAGCACGATTACGACACCAACTACGGCCTTAGCGAATCGATCGGCCCCGGCTGCGTGCATCTCGGTATTGAGAATATCGACCGTGTGGGCGCGATCGGAAAAGCGGGCTACGGCTGGCAGACCATGATCGTTGACGAGCACCGTAAGCCGGTCGAAAGAGGCGAGGTCGGAGAGCTGGCGGTCAAGGGGGATGGCGTGATGACCTGCTATTACAAGGACGAAGAGGCCACCCGCGAGATCCTTGAGGACGGTTGGCTCTTTACCGGCGATATGGCCACCGAAGATAAAGACGGCTTTATCTACCTCGTTGACCGAAAGAAGGACGTCATCATTTCGGGCGGCGAAAACATTTACCCCGTGCAGATCGAGGATTATCTGCGCCGCCACGATTCGATCTCGGACGTTGCGGTCATCGGGCTTCCCGACCGCCGCCTTGGCGAGATTTCGGCCGCGATCGTACAGGTAAAAGAGGGGCATACCCTCACCGAGGAGCAGGTTATGGGCTTCTGCCTTGACCTACCCCGCTACAAACGCCCCCGCAAGGTTATTTTTGCCGAGGTTCCCCGTAACCCCACCGGCAAGATCGAAAAGCCGAAGCTTCGCAAGCTTTACAGCGTTGACGGGCTTGTGGCTAAGGAAAACGAGCTGTAAGGAGTAACGAAAATATGAAAAAGCTTATGATCGGAAACGCGGCCGTGGCCAGAGGCGCCTACGAGGCGG
>JAZRFI010000048.1:0-2735 GCA_045661285.1 Eubacteriales bacterium
AAAAAGTTGTTTTTTCTTCAAAAAACCCCTTGACGGGTGTAAAAATTCGTGTTATAATGACGCATCAATTGAATAAATCCGAATGAAGTGTGCAGGAAAGTGTGGCAACACAGCCGAAGGAGTAACGCTCTCAGGTGTCCGCAAGGATAGAGACTGTATGCTGACGGATCTTTGGAGACGTCCACGTACGTGGGGGCCGAAGGGGCAAGCGCGCAAGCGCCAATCTCTCAGGCAAAAGGACAAAGAGCGAACCTTTTCGCGGTGTTTGTTTTTTACGGGGCGTTTCGTACGCCCCTTTTTTGTTGTTTATTTTATGTTTCTTTGGAGGAAATTATGGAACAGTTTATCAATGGCGTCACAAACGTCAACAACGCCGTCAACGGCGCGGTGTGGGGTCTTCCCGGCCTCATTCTTCTCATTGGTACGGGCATTTTGCTGACCGTGCTTACCAAGGTCTTTCAGGTGCGCCACGTCGGGCATTGGTGGAAGCAAACTATCGCCAGCGTCTTTAAAAAGGACAGCAAAAGCACCAAGCAGACCGACAAAAAAAGCATCTCGCAATTCCAAGCGCTTTGCGCCGCCCTTGCCGCCACGGTCGGTACGGGAAATATCGCGGGCGTTGCCGCCGCGATCGTAACGGGTGGCCCCGGCGCCGTTTTCTGGATGTGGTTCGCCGCCTTCTTCGGTATGATGACCAACTTCTCGGAAAACCTGCTTGGCATCTACTACCGCCGCCGCAACAAGGACGGCGAGTGGTCGGGCGGCCCGATGTATTATCTGTGCGATGGGCTTGGCAAGCGCTACGGCAAGAAGTGGCTTTCCCCGATCTCGAAGGTCTTGGCGGTCCTCTTCTCTTGCTTTGCCATCCTTGCCTCCTTCGGTATCGGAAACATGGCGCAGATCAATAAGATCGTTCTTAACATGGACGCCGCCTTCTTCCAGAACGCCAGCCTCGGCGTGATCCCCGGCACCGATATCAATATCATTCATCTTCTGATCGGTATCGGTCTTCTGATCGTCGGCGCGCTTATCATCATCGGTGGGTTGAAGCGTATCGCCCGCTTTGCCGAGGTCGTTGTTCCGATCATGGCTATCGTTTACGTGCTTGGCTCGCTGATCATCGTTTGCATCAACATCAGCCAGGTTGGCCCGATGTTCGTTTCGATCTTCAAGTATGCCTTTACCCCGGCTGCCTTCCTTGGCGGTGGGATCGGTGTTCTCATCAAAAAGACGATGACGCAGGGCTTCAAGCGCGGCGTTTTCTCGAACGAGGCGGGCCTTGGCTCTTCGGTCATGGTTCACTCCTCCTCGAACGTCAAAGAGCCGGTTAAGCAGGGTATGTGGGGCATCTTTGAGGTCTTCTTCGATACCATGGTCGTTTGCACCATGACGGCGGTCGTCGTTCTTTCGACCGGCTATATCGATCTTGCCACCGGTACGCCCGTGGCGGGTGTCAACGGCGATACGCTGGTGTCCACCGCCTTTGGTAAATACTTCGGCGCCCCCGGCACCTGGTTCGTGGCGATCGCGATGCTCTTCTTCGCCTTTACCACGGTTCTCGGCTGGTCGCAATACGGCTCGAAGGCGGTCGAATACCTCTTCGGCACGAAGGGCGTGAAGGTCTATCGCTTCATCTTTGTCGCGATGATCGTTTCGGGCGCTATCATGGAGGGTGGCCTTGCCTGGGATCTTTCGGATACCTTCAACGGGCTGATGATGATCCCGAACCTTATCGGCGTCTTAGCCCTCTTCCCGCTGGTCGTTAAGATCACGAAGAACTACGTCGACCGTAAGATCCTTAAAAAGGATATTGCCCCGCTTCTTTCCTACGACCCCGAAATTCAGGCGGAGATGGAAAGAACGCTTGACGAGGAATAAATCCAAAAGCAACGCAAAGGCACTTGTGGAATTTTTGCCACAAGTGCCTTTTTGATATACGGACGGAGATGGCAAGAGCCTCCCCTGTGTAAGGGGAGGTGGCTTGCGAAGCAAGACGGAAGGGTTGTAGAAACAATCCCTCACCGCCTGCGGCGGGGCTCCCTTTACACAAGGGAGCCTTTCTTCCACCTTGCCCGATCTTTTGCTATGGAAGGATAAAACGTTCGTTATCGCTGCGTAGCACAAAGCAGGTGCGCCAAAGGCTCCTCTCCTTTTGCGGCCGTCCGCTTTTTTGTTCATTCGCAAGGAAAAAAGCCGTCTTTTTATGTAGGCAAAACGTTGTTCCCGTTTGCGCCGAAATATGCGTTATAATAGGGGCGCAAGCCGAATTGACGGCGAGCGATTTTTGATGTATAATGAAGGAGGTATAATGGAAAATATGACGATTGTCCCCGATTTGCAGCTACAGGGGGACAGTACGAATTTTAAGAATTGGCTCGCTTTGTATATAGACATAAAAACCTGCGAGGATTGTCGAAAAAAGCATGGTAAAATATACCCGTTTGAAACAAGCTCGAGGTTGCCTGAGCACGGATTTTGCCGTTGCAAGATTATACCTATGCGCACAAAGCAAGTCGGTACAGTAACCGATAAAGGCTTCGACGGGGCCGATGCGTGGCTGATGTATCGGGGCAAATTGCCGGATTATTACGTTACGAAGGAAGCTGCGCTAAAAGCCGGTTGGAAAAAGAGGAAAGGCAATTTGTCCGAAGTGTTGCCCGGAAAAATGATTGGAGGCGATATTTTTTATAACGATAGAAATATCCTTCCGGCAAAAGAACGCCGAATTTGGTACG
>JAZRFI010000049.1:0-6232 GCA_045661285.1 Eubacteriales bacterium
GAAGCCGACGAAGCTCAGCAGCATAATAACCATCGGGGCGGTGCTGTTCCCCGCGCCGCGAAGCGCGCCCGAAAAGACCTGGTTGACGCAGCAAAGCAGGTAAATGGGCGTCAGATAGCGCAGAAGGACCGTTGCGTAGTGGATGATCTCGGGGTTGGCGTAAAAGACGGTGGGAGGGGGGGGGGCGAAAAGCAGGATCGGCGTCATCAGGATCAGGGCGCTGACGGTTGCCATCAGATAGCCGATACGGGTGCCGCGCGCCGCGCGGGCAAGGTCCCCCTTACCGCGGTTCTGCCCGACGAAGGTGGTAACCGCGATCGAGAAGGCCTGTAGGGGCATCATGACCATCTGGTCGATCTTGCTGTAGGTCGTCCAAGCCCCAAGCGAGGTCGAGGCATTGACGGCGCCCCCCGCAAGCGTTGCCTTGCCAAGATAGGATTGCACGAAAATATTGGAGAACGAGGTGATCGCCATCTGGAAGGCGGCGGGAATACCGATCACGACGATCTTGCGGAGCATTTCGCCGTCGATATGCAAAAAGCGAAGCGATACCCGCACATCGGCGGTGGTTGTAAAGAGGACGTAAAGGGTAAGCACGGCGGAAAGCCCTTGGGCGATGACCGTGGCAAGCGCAACACCCCTTACCCCCATATCGAACTTGAAAACGAACAAAAGGTCAAGCGCGATATTGACGATCGCCGAGAAGAGCAGAAAATAGAAGGGGTGAGAGGAATCGCCGATCGCACGCAGAATTCCCGAACCGATGTTGTAGATCATCAGCCCGATAACCCCCGCGAAATAGATGGTCAGGTATTCCTTGGCGAAGCCGAAGATCTCGGCGGCTGCCGCTTCTTCGGTATCCAGCATCAGGTGAAGCATCAAGGGGGTGCCGAGGATGCCAAGCGCCGTAAAGACAACGGCAAGAATAAGCACTAAGACCATCGAGGTATGTACGGCGCGCTTTACCCCCTCGCGGTTCTTAGCGCCGTAGTATTGCGAGATCACCACCCCGGCGCCCCCCGAAAGACCGAGAAAAATGCCGATCAGAATATTGATGATGGGGGTTACGCTGCCGACGGCGGCGTAGGCCGCCTCTTGCCCGGTTTGCCCGATGACCCAGGTATCGACCCAGTTATAGAATTGCTGGAAGAGGTTGCCGATGAAAAGAGGCAGGGCAAAGCGGAAAAGACAAGAGACGATGCTGCCGCTTGTCATATCGATATCGCTTCTTTTTTGCAGAAGAGCGCGTTTTCCCATACCCTGCTCCTTATTTTATTCCTATTTTTAAATATATCACTTTCTTTTTCCTTTTTCAAGAAAAAGCCAAAAAAAGAGGAAGAAAAAATAAATGAGAAATTTTTAAAAAGGGCTTGACAAAGCGATAAGAAGGTCGTATAATATATGCGTTAATCCTAAGACAGCAGGTTCCCGTAAAAGCGCTTGCGCCACCCTGCCGAGGTAAAACGAACGAGCTTTCTATATAGAGATTTGTTCCTTTTCCTTTGGCATTGTGCGGGAAAAGGATTTTTTATTTCATTACGGAGGTAGAAACAATGCCCAGTGCAAAAATTCTTGCCGCAAAGCAGGAAGCCGTTGCGAATCTGGCCGAGAAGCTGAAAAACGCTACGGCCGGTGTTATCGTAAAGTATGAAGGCATTACGGTTGAAGACGATACGAAGCTCCGCGCCGCTCTGCGTGCCGCCGGTGTTGAGTATTCGGTTTTTAAAAACTCCATCACGGGCAGAGCTTGTGATGAGGCCGGTTACGCCGCTCTGAAAGAGCACCTCGTTGGTATGACCGCGGTTGCGATCAGCAATACCGACCCGGTTGCCCCCGCCAAGATCATGAAGGAATATGCCGAGAAGGTAGAGTCCTTTGAGATCAAGGGTGGTTTCGTTGACGGTGAAGTCCTCGACCTGAACGGTGTTAACGCGTTGGCGGATATCCCCTCGCGCGAAACGCTTATCGCCCGTCTGCTTGGCAGCATGACGTCCCCGCTTTACGCCTTTGCCCGCGTTCTGCAGGCGAAGATCGACAAGGATGGCGGCGCTTCCGAGGAAGCCCCTGCCGAGGCATAAGCCCCTTGTTCCCCTTACAACAAAAAACAAAAGAACGATACAAATCGGAGGTATTTAATCATGGCTAATGAAAAAATCGCACAGATTCTCGAAGAAGTGAAGGGCCTTACCCTTCTCGAACTGAACGACCTTGTTAAAGCTTTTGAGGAAGAGTTCGGCGTTTCCGCCGCTCCCGTTGCCGTTGCCGGCGTTGCCGCTGCTGCTGCCGCTCCCGCTGAGGAAGAGAAGACCGAGTTCGACGTCATCCTCAAGGCCTTCGGCGACAAGAAGCTCGACGTTATCAAGGCTGTTCGTAACATCACCGGTCTTGGTCTGAAGGAAGCCAAGGAAATGGTCGAGGGCGCTCCCAAGACCGTTAAGGAAGGCGTTTCCAAGGACGAGGCTGCTAAGATTGCCGACGAGCTCAAGGCTGCCGGCGCCGAAGTCGAAATTAAGTAATTCGACCCTTCTTACGAAAAACGCAAGCTGCGGTACTGCTGCCGCGCTTGCGTTTTTTGTTTTCCTTTGCGAAAAAAGAAAGAAGGCTCTATATCTTTGCTTTCGCCCTTGACAAGCGTGCGCTTTTCGTGTAAAATATATAAGGAAAATAACCGAAGGCTAAAGGCCGGAAAGGAAGCTTTTATGGAAAAAGCAAGAAAGGCAGAGCTTGCCGAAATTGCAAGACAGATTCGTATCGGGATCATCGAGGGCGTTTATAACGCAGGATGCGGTCATCCCGGCGGCTCTCTCGGTATTGCCGATATTATGGCATACCTGTATTTTGAAGAAATGAACATTGACCCGAAGAACCCGAAAATGGCCAACCGTGACCGTTTCGTTCTTTCGAAGGGGCACACCGCCCCCGCGCTCTATTCGGCCCTTGCAAACCGTGGCTTCTTCCCGGTTGAGGATCTGAAGACGCTGCGCCACATCGATAGCTACTTGCAGGGTCACCCGGATATGAAGCATACCCCCGGCGTCGATATGACGACCGGCTCCTTGGGGCAAGGCATTTCGGCCGCTTGCGGTATGGCCTTGGCCGGCAAGATCAGCGGCAGCGATTACCGTGTTTACACCATCGTTGGTGACGGTGAGAGCGAAGAGGGTCAGGTCTGGGAGGCCGCGATGTTCGCCGCCCACTATAAGCTGGATAATCTTTGCGTTCTGATCGACTGGAACGGTCTGCAGATCGACGGGCCGATCGCCGAGGTCATGAACCCCACCCCCCACGATAAGAAGCTTGAGGCCTCCGGCTCCCCCGTCATCTCGATGGACGGAAACGACTTCGATGCGATCGAAGCCGCCTATAAGGAAGCAAAGACGGTTAAGGGCAAGCCCACCGCCATTATTGCTAAGACCGTAAAGGGTAAGGGCGTTTCCTACATGGAAAACGCCGTTGAATGGCACGGCGCCGCCCCGAAAGAAGAACAGTACAAGATCGCCCTTCGTGATCTTGGCGTAGAAGCGTGAGGTGAATGAATATGGAAAAGATCGCAACCAGAGAAGCATACGGTAAGGCCCTTGCCGAGTTTGGCGACACCTACGATTTCGTAGTGCTGGACGCTGACCTTGCGGCCGCCACCAAAACCGGTGTTTTTAAGAAGAAATTCCCCGAAAGATTTTTTGACTGCGGGATCGCCGAAGGCAATATGACCTCGGCCGCCGCCGGCCTTGCCGCCGCGGGTCAGATCCCCTTTATCTCCAGCTTCGCCATGTTCTCGGCCGGCCGCGCCTTTGAGCAGGTTCGTAACGCCATCGGCTACCCCCACCTCAACGTTAAGGTCGTCGGTACGCACGCCGGTATCACCGTCGGTGAAGACGGCGCGACCCACCAGTGCAACGAGGACTTAGCCCTGATGCGTTCGATCCCCGGCATGGTCGTTATCAACCCCTCTGACGCCGAGGAGAGCCGCGCCGCGGTGCTGGCCGCCATTCAGTACGAGGGTCCGATGTACCTTCGCTTCTCGCGTTACGCCACCCCCAATCTCACCGCCGAGATGCCCGATTATAAGTTCGAGATCGGCAAGGGCGTTCTGATGGCTGATGGTTGTGACGTTGCCATCGTTGCCTGCGGTTATATGGTGCATCTGGCGATGGAAGCACGTGAGATGCTGGCGGCTGAGGGTATCTCTGCCCGTGTTATCAACATGCACACCGTTAAGCCCCTTGACACCGAGATCCTTCTCGAATCGGCCAAGAAATGCGGTTGCTTCGTTACCGCCGAAGAGCATAACATCTACGGTGGTCTTGGCGAAGCGGTTGCCGCCGCCTTAGCCGAAGCCCTTCCCGTTCCTTGCAAGCGGGTCGGCGTTTGCGACCAGTTCGGCCGTAGCGGCAAGGTGCCGGAGCTTCTCGAAATGTACGGGCTGACCGCCGCGAATATCGCGAAGAAAGCCAAAGAAGCCATCGCGCTGAAGAAATAAAAGCAAAAGGGCGTCGCCAACGGCGACGCCTTTTTTAAAGGAATACTATGGAAGCGAACAAAAGCGGATTGAACGAAGCGCAGATACGAAGATACAACAGCGAAACCATGCGCCTTCTTTCGTTGTATCTGAATCTTGCCTCCGACGTTATCACGCCCCGTGCGATTTCCGAGGTTGCCGCGGGCGGTCTTTCGAATCACCACGCCTACGCTATTCTTTTAGCGACGGTATGCGGCCTTTCGGTCGAGGAGCGTGACCGCGTGTATTTTGAAAACTACTTCCTCCCGATGGTGAAAGAGCTTGATCCCGCCCCCTTTGAAAACGACCCCTATTACCAAGCGGTGAAGATCGGGGAAGCCAAAGAGGGAAAATGGGAGCTTAAAAACCAAGTTTTAAAGGCGGGAGAGGCCTTCGTTTGCGACGATCTTACGGTTCTTCCCGACGGGCGCATGCTGCCAAGTCTCGGCTTCTTTATGCGGGATTTTCAGTACCCCGCGATCCTTGAGGACGGGCGTGAATGGATGACGCTTCAGCCGAACGAGACCGTCACCACGCGGCCGGCGGTTGAGAAAGCCACGGGGCGGGTTCTGACGCTTGGTCTCGGGCTTGGATATTTTGCCTTTTCGGCCGCCGAAAAGGAATCGGTCACCTCGGTCACGGTGATCGAACGCTCAGCGGATGCCGCGCGGCTTTTTCGCCGCTTTATCCTACCCTATATCCCGCATAAGGAAAAGATACGGATCGTCGTTTCCGACGCCTTCGATTTTCTTGATCAAGAGATGAAGGACGGCGATTTTGACTTTTGCTTCGCCGATATCTGGCGTGACGCGGGCGATGGGCTTTCGCTCTACCATCGCTTAAAGGAATACGAAGCGCGCTTTCCCCGTACCCGTTTTTCCTATTGGATCGAGGATACGCTTCGCTGCTACGACGATAAAACGCTGTGGGATCTGCCCTAAGGCTGCCCGCAAAACAGAAAGGAGATGCGGATGAAGAAAACAAGAAGAAAATGGTCGCTCATTTCAAAGCTTCATTTTGCAAAGTTATTTTTACGAAGCGGTCTTTTTCTTGCCACGCTTGCCGCATATATTCTAAATAGACTGACCGAGAACCGCCCCTTCGTTGAAGAGATCGGAAAGCTGCCCGCCATTCTTTTTGTGGTGTGGGGCATCTTTGCCCTTGAAATGGTGCTTCGGTTTTTCCCCTCGAAGTTTGAAAGCATGGGCTGCCAGAAGCAGTTCCCGAAGAACTACGAGTTGATTGAGGGAAGCGATCTCAAAAACGATATTCATTCCCCCAAAAAGACCTTCCTCGTCGCGCTCTTTTGGTTTTTGTTGAACGCCCCGATCGCGCTTCTTTATTTCCTTGGGGTGATCGATAGCGGCATTTTGGTCTTGATCGGGCTTCTGTACGGCGTTTGCGATATGATCTGCATCCTCTTCTTCTGCCCGTTTGAAACCTGGATATTAAAAAACAAGTGCTGTGTTGGGTGCCGTATCTACAACTGGGATTACGCGATGATGTTTACCCCCTTCGTCTTGATCCCCAGCGTTTTTACGTGGACGCTTTGCGGCCTTGCCCTTCTTCTTCTTTTGAAGTGGGAGATCATTCATTATAAGTATCCCGAGCGCTTTTCGGAAAAGACCAACGCCTGCCTTTCCTGCGATAAGTGCGAAGAAAAGCTTTGCCACCATAAGCGCCAGCTTGAAAAGCTGATCAAGGAATATTGGGAAAAGGCCGCCGCTTGGGAAA
>JAZRFI010000050.1:0-7478 GCA_045661285.1 Eubacteriales bacterium
GTTCCCGGTAAGTTCACCTCGGCCCCTGCCAAGCACCTGGCCACCCTTTGCAACCAGATGGTCAGCTTCCTCGGTATCATGCAGAACGAGTGGGCGGGCGCGCACGCCTTCTCCTCCTTCGATACCTACCTCGCTCCCTTCGTCAAGGCCGACAATCTGACCTACGACCAGGTCAAGAAGTGCATCGAGTCCTTCATCTACGGCGTCAATACCCCCTCCCGCTGGGGTACCCAGGCTCCCTTCTCCAACATCACCCTGGACTGGACCGTTCCCAACGACCTGGCCGAGCTGAACGCCATCGTGGGCGGCAAGGAGATGCGCTTCAAGTATAAGGACTGCAAGCGCGAGATGGATATGATCAACCGCGCCTTCATCGAAACCATGATCGAGGGTGACGCCAACGGCCGCGGCTTCCAGTATCCGATCCCCACCTATTCGATTACCAAGGATTTCGACTGGTCGGAGACCGAGAACAACAAACTTCTCTTCGGGATGACCTCGAAATACGGTACCCCCTATTTCTCCAACTACATCAACAGCGATATGAAGCCGAGCGACATCCGCAGTATGTGTTGCCGTCTGCGTCTTGACCTTCGTGAACTGCGCAAGAAATCGGGTGGCTTCTTCGGCTCGGGCGAAAGCACGGGCTCGGTCGGTGTCGTTACCATCAATATGCCGAGAATTGCCTATCTTGCTAAGGACGAGCAGGACTTCTACCGCCGCTTAGACCATATGATGGATATCTCCGCGCGTTCCCTGAAGATCAAGCGCGACGTGATCACCCATATGCTGGATGAGGGGCTGTATCCCTACACCCGCCGTTACCTCGGCACCTTCAAGAACCACTTCTCGACCATCGGCCTTGTCGGTATGAACGAGGTCGGTCTCAACGCCAAGTGGCTCCGCGCCGATATGACGAACGAGGCGACCCAGAAGTTCTCCCAAGACGTTCTCAACCATATGAGAGAGCGCCTCTCCGACTACCAGGAGAAGTACGGCGACCTTTACAACCTCGAAGCGACTCCCGCCGAGTCGACCAGCTTCCGTCTTGCTAAGCACGACCTGAAGCGTTTCCCCGACATCATTACCGCTTCCGAAAACGGCAAAACGCCCTACTACACCAACAGTAGCCACCTGCCCGTCGGCTTTACCGACGACGTTTTCGCCGCCCTTGATATTCAAGACGATCTGCAGACGCTTTACACCTCGGGTACCGTCTTCCACGCCTTCCTCGGCGAAAAGATGCCCGATTGGAAATCGGCTGCCGCGCTCGTTCGCAAGATCGCCGAGAACTATAAGCTGCCCTATTATACGCTCTCTCCCACCTACTCGGTCTGTAAGAACCACGGCTACCTTGCCGGTGAAATCTTCACCTGCCCCGAGTGCGGAGAAAAGACCGAGGTTTACAGCCGTATCACGGGTTACTATCGCCCGGTTCAGAACTGGAACGACGGTAAGGCCCAGGAATACAAGGATCGCCGCGTTTACAACGCCGCTTCCTCGATGGCCCGTCACGCCAACGATAAAAAGAAGGCAGACGTCGACGCCGCCGAGTGCTGTGAGCCTACGACCACCACCAACGTGGCGGGGGCTGACCGCGTGATCCTCTTTGCTACCACCACCTGCCCCAACTGCAAGATGGCGAAGGTCTTCCTTGACAAGGCGGGTATCGGCTACGAGGTCATCTTTGCCGATAAGGATCCCGAGACCGCCAAGGCCTTCGGTGTCCGTGTGGCCCCGACTCTCGTCGTGATGCACGAGAACGAGGTAGTCGAAAGCATTTCGAACCTCTCCAACATCCGCAAGTATATCGACGAGCATACGGCGCAATGAGTAACGCAGTATACGACGTTCTGATCGTCGGCGCGGGCCCCGCGGGGATGACGGCGGCTATCTACGCCCGCCGCGCCGGCAAGAGCGTTCTGATTGTCGAAAAAGAGACCTTCGGCGGGCAGATCACCCATTCCCCGAAGGTAGAGAACTATCCCGGCTATAAAGAGATGAGCGGGCTTGAATTCGCCGATAAGCTGACCGAACAGGTGTTATCTCTCGGCGCGGAGATCGAGCTGGATACCGTCCTTTCGGTTGAGCGGGCGGGCGAGCTTCTCGTCGCTCACGGCGAATGCGGAACCTACAGCGGCAAAACGCTGATCGTTGCCTCGGGCTCTCACCACCGCACCCTCGGGATCGACGGGGAAGAGGAGCTGGTCGGGCACGGCATCTCCTATTGCGCGATCTGTGACGGCGCCTTTTACGCGGGGCGCGAGGTCGCGGTCATCGGCGGCGGAAACACGGCTCTTCAAGAGGCTGTGATGCTCTCCGAGTACTGCAAAAAGGTCACGGTCGTACAAAACCTTGCGTTCCTTACGGGGGAAGAGAGCCTCGTCAAGCAGCTTGAAAAGAAAGAGAACGTTACCTTCCTTCTTTCCCGTACGGTTGCCGGCTTCGTCGATAAGGAAGGTGAGCTTACCGCCCTTCGTCTTGCCAAGGAAAACGGCGAGATCGAAGCGCTGGCGGTAGACGGCATCTTCGTTGCCATCGGCCAGGTTCCCGAAAACGGCCCCTTCTCCTCGCTTTGCGCGCTTGACGAGCGCGGGTACATCGCCTCGGGCGAGGATTGCGTAACGGCCGATCCCGCCGTATTCGTAGCGGGCGACTGCCGCACCAAGCGCATCCGTCAGATCACCACCGCCACGGGTGACGGCGCCGTTGCCGCCCTTTCGGCCTGCCGGTATCTTGACGATCATAAGGCTTAAAACAAAAGTAAGAAAAGGCATAGCTTCGGCTATGCCTTTTTTGCGTCTTATTTCGTATTGTATTCAATAAATTTTTTGGCCGCAAGTGATAAATAATGATTTTTCTTATGGCATAAGTAAACATTTCGGTCGGCAAGCGGGTCGTCTATTTTATAATAGCTTACGCCTTCCTTTTTGCCGATCTTTTTGATCAGCGTGTCGCTGGCAAAGGTAATGCCCAGGCCGCCTACGCACACGTTATATGCGGTGATCTGCTGATCAAGGTGAAAAAGGATCTTGGGATCGACGCGGTATTTTTTCAATAGCTTTTCGGCTCGGCTTCCGGTGTCGTTGTCCGAGCTTTGCAAAATAAAAGGGTATCTTTTTAAGGCGTCAAGCGGAATGCCTGCGCTCTCCCATTGATGCTTTTCGTTTACCACATCTTCAAAGCTAAGCCTTATCGCGTCAAAGCAGCGGTCGACCACAAAGCCGTTCGGAACCGCTAAAAGAAGCCTCTCCCTCGAATAAAGGTGCTTCGTGATGTTTTCCTCCTCCTCGTCGGAATTGTCGATGATAATATCAAGATCCCCCGAAAGCAGCGTAGCCTTTAAAACACGGCTTCCCGATTCGCGGATCTCCAACTCGATTTTGGGGTGCTGTTTATTAAAGGAGGAGATCATTTCTGGCAAAATAAAGGAGGAAAAGAAGCTGGTTCCGCCAAGGCGTATTTTTCCTTGCAAAAGGTTTTGATAATCCGAGGAGAAGAGCATAAATTCGGCTTCCTTTTGCTCGATCGCACGGGCACACTCAACGTATTTTTTCCCGACCTCGGTAAGCGTTACAGGAGAGCTTGAACGGTCAAAAATCGGGCACCCTATCCTCTCCTCCAGGCGTTTGACCGTTGCCGAAAGAGAGGGCTGTGAGACAAAAAGCCTTTCGGCGGCCTTTGTGAAGCTGCCTTCCTTGCAGATGGCTAAAACGTAGTCCTTGTTTTTAAACATATATAACTCCAAAATTATGATAGTTATGTTTAATTATGTATTTGATTATATCATACCGGGAGAGTATAATCAATACGTAGTAACGAAAAAAGGGGAAAAATATGGACGGTTTTAGAATAGAACGGGACTCGATCGGAGAAAAAAAGGTTCCCGTATCGGCTTATTACGGCGTGCAATCCTTGCGCGCGAAAGAAAATTTTAAAATCAGCGGAACGCGGGTGCATCCCGAATTTATTAACGCGATCGTTTTGGTTAAAAAGGCGGCCGCGCTTGCAAATAAAAATGCGGGGGCATTAGACGAAAAAAGGGCGGATGCCATCGTTTTTGCATGCGATGAATTGCTGGCGGGAAAGCACATCGATCATTTTATCGTAGACGCGATTCAAGGGGGCGCCGGTACCTCCCTCAATATGAACGCGAACGAGGTGATCGCTAATATCGCGATCGAGCATCTTTGCGGGCAAAAGGGCGATTATAGCTTGGTTCATCCGAACGACCACGTAAACTGTGCTCAGTCCACCAACGACGCGTATCCCTCGGCAGGGAAGATCGCCACCATCAAGCTTCTCAAGGCGGCTATTTCGGCGCTGGAGGAGTTTTATGCGTCGCTTCTTAAAAAGGCCGAGGAATTTGAGGACGTGATCAAAATGGGGCGGACCGAGATGCAGGATGCCGTTCCGATCAGCTTTGGGCAAAGCTTTAAGGCCTACGCGGCGCCGATCAAGCGCGATATTTCGCGCTTCGAAAAAGCGATCAAGGAGCTTTCGGTGCTGAATATGGGCGGGACTGCGATTGGTACGGGCATCACGGCCGAGAAGAAATATATCAAAAGCATCGTACCGACCCTTTCCGAGGTGTGCGGCATTCGCTTCACCCAGGCCACCGACCTCGTAGACGCCACGCAAAATCTCGATTGCTTTGTCTACGTTTCAGGGATCGTGAAATCCTGCGCCTCCACGCTTTCGAAAATGGCGAACGACCTTCGCTTAATGTCTTCGGGGCCTCGAACCGGCTTTGCGGAGATCAATCTTCCCGCCAAGCAAAACGGCTCTTCCATTATGCCCGGAAAGATTAATCCGGTCATCCCCGAGGTGATGAACCAGATCGCCTTTAACGTGATCGGAAACGATATGACGGTCACGATGGCGGTCGAGGCAGGGCAGTTGGAGCTGAATGCCTTTGAGCCTATTATTTTTTATTGCCTTTTTGAATCGCTTGAAACCTTAACGAACGGCATTAAGGTGTTTAAGTCGGATTGCGTGGACGGAATAACCGTTAACGCCGACGTTTGTCGGGAAGAGGTCGAAAAAAGCATCGGCATCGTCACCGCGCTTTGCCCGTACATAGGATATACGCGCGCGTCTGAGCTGGCAAAAAAAGCCCTTGCCGAAAGAAAACGGGTAAAGGACGTTTTGATTGAGGAAAGGGTTATCGACGAAAAGAAGCTGGCTTTAATCTTAGACCCGCATAAAATGATTTAACGGGAAGTCGATTTTCAAAAGAAAAGCCCCCTTTTCGCACAAAGGATAAACCAATTGTGCCAAAGGGGGATTTATTTTGTGACGGGATAGAAGCGTATCTGGAGATGACGGGAATTTGGCTCACCAACTTTAGCGGAAGCTTGTTGCAAGTCGGAGGTGAGCCAATGTTGCGAAACCGCGCGCATACTTTGTATGCGCCGGGTTCTTCCGGATCTACACCAAAAGAAAACGCCCCACAAGGGGGCAGATGACGGGAATTTGGCTCGCCAACTTTAGCGGAAGCTTGTTGCAAATCGGAGGCGAGCCAATGTGGCGAACCCGCAGCACTAACGTGCCGGGTTCTTCCGAATCTATTCCAAAAGAAAAAGCCCCACAAGGGGGGCTTGGTCTTTTGGAGCAGATGACGGGAATCGAACCCGCGTATTCGGCTTGGGAAGCGGACACTCTACCATTGAGTTACATCTGCATCGCTATCTATTATAGCTTTAAATTCCCCGCTTGTCAATCCCAAATTCAAAAAAACTTACGACTTTTTTCGCCTTTTTGAAAAAGCGGAGAAGGGCGGAAAACAAGCAAAAGGAAAGGGACTTTTGAAGAAGAAAAAGAAAAAACGGCTTACGTCTTTGAGAACAAAAGCCGTTTTTGTAAAGAAAACGTTATGTTTGCTTGTCGTGCTGCGGGGGCAGACAACCGTTTTTCAGAAATTCGCATAGCGCGTTTCCCGAAAAAACCATATAGCCGTGAAAGAGGTCCCCGTCAAAAAGCGGCTCGGGGCGGTTGGTATGCACCGCCTCGATGCTTACGGGAACGGGTGAAAGGCAAAGGATCTTTACCGCGCTGTCGGTAGGCTTTTCTTGCGGCTCTTTCCCCTCCTTGATCTCGGTGATATAATCGTTTTTTATCTGCAGCTGACGGGGGGAAGGGAAGAAAAAGTGGTGGCGCATATTGTGGCGAGAGGCTATGATCGGGTGAAAGTTGCTTTTGGTGTAGTAGCTGTTGATCCCGGTCAAAATATAGGTGTGCTTGCGTTTTAAGCAGGCGAACATCTTGATCGAAAAGGTCTTTCCCTTCGCCTTTACGGTTAGCTCGGGTGCGGTTTGGGAAAAGAATACCGAGAGGTAAAAGCCGCGCCCACGCCGTAGCGTATACCCCTTTTTTCGGGCGATCCTACGCAAACGCAGCAAAAGAGAAAAACGCTTAAAGAGTGCCCTTAGGTATCGGTAGGAAAGGAATAGGAGAACGGGGATCGCCAAAAGCTCAATGTTTTGCCAAAGCCCGTAAAGAAATTCCGAAAAATCCATAAAAAAGCCTCTCCTTGCAAAGAAGATCAGTTCTTTAAGCTATGAATGGGGGCGGGGATACCGGCACCGCGGTTCACGAATTTGGCGGGGGAGAAGGGGCGAAGCGGCATAATGGGGGCGGTACCGAGAAGACCGCCGAAATCAACGCTGTCTCCAACGCCCTTTCCGTAGGCGGGGATCACGCGAACAGCCGTCGTTTTTGTGTTGGCAACGCCGATCGAAATTTCATCGGCGATAAGCCCGCAAAGAACCTCCTCGGGCGTGTCGCCGGGAACCGCGATCATATCAAGCCCCACCGAGCAAACGGCGGTCATCGCTTCCAGCTTTTCGATCGAAAGCGCGCCGCGATTGACGGCGGCGATCATCCCCTCGTCCTCGGATACCGGGATAAAGGCGCCCGAAAGGCCGCCAACGTGCCCCGAAGCCATAACGCCGCCCTTTTTCACGGCGTCGTTTAAGAGCGCGAGCGCCGCCGTCGTACCGTGGGCGCCGCAGGCCTCAAGACCCATGTTTTCAAGAATTCTGGCAACCGAGTCACCGATCGCGGGGGTTGGCGCCAAGGAAAGGTCGATGATCCCAAAGGGAACACCGAGGCGCTTGGAGGCCTCGCTGGCAACCAGTTGCCCAACGCGCGTGATCTTAAAGGCGGTACGCTTAATAAGCTCGGAAAGCGCGGCCAGATCGCAGTTGCCCGCCCGCGCGATGGCAGAGCTGACGACCCCGGGGCCCGAGACCCCGACGTTGATCACGCATTCGGGTTCGCCGATCCCGTGGAAGGCGCCCGCCATAAAGGGGTTATCCTCGGGGACGTTGGCCAAGACCACGAGCTTGGCACAGCCGATCGAGTTCTTATCGCGCGTAAGATACGCCGTCTTCTTGATCACGCTGCCCATGCGGCGGATGGCGTCCATGTTGATGCCCGCCTTCGTCGAGGCTACGTTGACCGACGAGCAGACGATA
>JAZRFI010000051.1:0-8074 GCA_045661285.1 Eubacteriales bacterium
TTACAACCTTGCAGCGAACGCGGTTTCCGTAGACCTCGCTTCCGTTTTTCAGCGATTCGGCCTTGCGGATCTCAATACGGACCGACGCGTAGAATTTCAGCGCGCGACCGCCGGGGGTGACCTCGGGGTTACCGTAGACGACGCCGACCTTCTCGCGAAGCTGGTTGATAAAGATAACGACGCAATTGCTCTTCGAGATCGCGCCCGAGAGCTTACGCATGGCCTGCGACATCAGTCTTGCTTGCAGACCTACGTGCGAATCACCCATATCGCCGTCGATCTCCTGGCGCGGCACGAGCGCCGCGACCGAGTCGATAACGATAACGTCGATAGCCCCCGACATAACGAGCGCTTCGGCGATCTCCAGCGCTTGCTCACCGCAATCGGGCTGGGAAACCAAAAGGTTGTTGATATCCACGCCAAGGCGTTTGGCGTATACGGGGTCAAGCGCGTGCTCGGCGTCGATAAAGGCGGCCTCGCCCCCGTTCTTTTGGGCCTCGGCCACCACGTGCAGGGCAACCGTGGTCTTACCCGAGGATTCGGGCCCGTAGATCTCGATCACGCGCCCCTTCGGCACGCCCCCGATCCCAAGGGCTAAGTCAAGAGAAAGCGAGCCGGTGGAAACGGCGCTGACGTTCATCGCGGCGTTCTCCCCGAGACGCATAATGGTGCCCTTGCCGCACTCACGCTCAATGCGGGCGATCGCGGTTTCCAGGGCGGCCTTTTTATCGTTGCCGCCAAGGGCTTCGGTGTTGGTCTTTTTGGTTGCCATATATTTTTCTCCTTTGATAATGTACGTTAGCTTGGGGTGCCCGAAAGATGCGCTAAGGCCGCCCTTTCCACCCCTTCGCGATCGCTGTCGGTCGGCCCCTCCTCTCCAATCGGAAGTAGGAGAATATTCGGCACGGCGCGGAACCAGGTCAGCTGGCGGCGGGCGTAGCGGTGAGTGGCGATCTTGATCTGTTCGATCGCCTCTTCTTCGGTGCATTCGCCGCGCAGGGCGGCGGCATATTCCTTGTAGCCGATGGCTTGGCTTGCGGTGGTACCGTTTTCAAGATGCCCGTTCTCCATCAGCCATTCGACCTCAAGGCGAAGCCCCGCCTTGACCATTTCGTCTACACGGCGGTCGATGCGGCGGTGAAGAGCCGCGCGGTCAACGGGGTAAAGGCAAACGGTAAGAAGCGAAAGCGCGGGGGGGACCTGCTTGGTTTCCTCGTCCCATTCGCTTTTCGTTTTTCCCGTCGTTTGATAGATCTCCAGGGCGCGCAACGTGCGCCGCAGATTGTTTGGATGAATGGCGGCGGCCGAGCGCGGGTCTAATTGCGCAAGGCGGCGGTGCATTTCTTCGCCCCCTACCTCCTCCGCCTCCTTGGCTAAGGCCTCCCGTACAGCGGGGGGCGTTGGCGGCAAAGAGATATGGCGGCCGCTTCGCGCCGCCTCCAGATACAGGCCGGTTCCCCCGCAAAAGAGGGGGGGCACGTCGCGCTTTTTCAGCTCTTGGGCGACGGCTTGGGCGGCATCGCCGTAATCGGCGGCGCTATAAGGGGTGTTCGGTAAAATGAAATCAACGAGGTGGTGGGGGATGGCTGCCCGCTCTTCCTCCGTAGGCTTGGCGGTGCCGATATCCATATAGCGGTATATCTGCATCGAATCGCATCCGATAATCTCGGCGCCGAGGCGCTGCCCCAGATCAATCGAGAGGCTCGTCTTGCCCGAAGCCGTTGGGCCTACCAGCGCGATGGCGCGGACGCTATCCTCTTCACGGTAAAGTTTTGTTGTCATTAGTTCTTCTCTAAGAAGTTTAGAACCTCATCTGCATCGGGAACCGAGGCTGCCTCGCCCACGCGGGAGACGGTCAAGGCAGAGGCCGCCGCGGCATACGCGCAGGCGGGGAGAATATCGTTTCCGACACGCAGATATTCAAGCACCATCGCGCCGAAAAAGACGTCGTCAGCGCCACGGGGATCTACCTGCTTGACGATATAGGAATTGACCATGTGGCAGTAGGTTCCGTTGTAAACGAAGGCCCCGCGCTCACCGAGGCGGATCACGTAATAGGTCGCCTTTACCTGCTTTTGCATCTCGATGACCGCCTGCAAGCAGCTTTCGGCGCCCGCCGGGCGGATACCGGTCATTTTGACGGCGGCGGCCTCGTCGGTCGAAAAGACTTCAAGGCTCGGCAACGATTCGGGTAAAACGGCGGTAGAGGTGAAGTTGTAAAAAAGCGGAATACCACGCTCGGCGCAAAGCTCCCCTACGTATTGCTGCATCCGTACGGGCAGCTCTCCCGAAAGGCAAACGGCGTCGGGCGAGGAGAGAAAGGCCTCGCGTACCTCCTCGGGCAGAAAGATGTCGTCTGCCCCCGGAAAAAGAAGCTGGTCGCTGATTCTTCCCGCTACCGCGGTGGTAACGAGAAAGCCGGTCTGTTGGCTTTTATCGACGTGGAAGCAAGAAAGATCGACCCCCGAGGCGTCAAGCAGGCGAACCAAGCGTTTTCCGCCCGAATCGTCGCCGCAGCGACCGCAGAAAACGCTTTTTCCCCCAAGCTTCGCAATGGCGATGGCGGTGGTCTCCCCACGCCCGCCGAGGGTGGTTTCATATCCGTCCCCGATGCGGAAGCTGCCGCCGGTCTGTTGAGATACGAGAAGCGATAAGGACAAACGGCTGGAGCCGAAGGTCAGAATTTTTTCGTTAGGCAAGGCAGTCTCCTTTCAGGTAAATATGCTTGGTGGAAGGGCAAAGCGACTCTGCAAGCTTTGCCGTCTTTTCGTGGCAGGTAAAGAGGATGCTTTGGATCCCGTTTGCCGAAACGTCGCAAAGTAACGTAAGCGCGCTTTCGGCACGGCGATTATCCAGGTGCGAAAAGCTTTCGTCAAAGCAGATGGGCGGCTTTTCGTCGTACAGCATATCCAGAAGCGCCATACGAAGCGCCATATAAGCCAGATCCTTCGTGCCGTCGCTCATAAAGCCGAGCTCGCGGGTCGTGTCCTTGTCCCGATAGCTCATACCGAGACGGTTGGTGACGTAGATATCGTCGTAGCGCCCGTCGGTCACTCGCTTCATCACGCGGCGCAAATACCGCGAAAGACGGGGGGAGATCTCGGCGCGAAGACGGCCACTGGCGTTATCGACTGCGTCAAACGAAAGCGTATAGGCGCGCAGCTTGCGGCGAAGAACCGCGATGCGGGCCTCGGTATCCGAAAGCAGCATGCGCAGCTCGGCAAGCGATTCGGCGTTGCGCTGATGCTCACGCAGGTCGTCGGATAAAAGGTTGTGCTGATGGCGCAAGGATTCGCAGTTTTGCCGATAGTATTGAAGTCCCTCTTCGATGATGCGGTAATTGATCTTTTGCATGGCTTCCCGTTTTTCGGGGGAGACCATGGCACGGATGGCAATCTCGTTTTCTCCCTTCAGCTCGTTGCGAAGGGCCAGCACCTTGCCTCTTGCTTCGGCACAAAGGTCACAAAGACGCCTCTCCTCGCTGAGAAATTCGCGTACCTTGCCGCTCAGGGTCCGCATGACCTCATCCTGCGAGCCCTGCAAGGGAAACTTATTCCATTTTTCGGAAAGCGCGGAAAGCTCTTCCTTGGCTTGCAGGAAGTTTTGCCTGGAAATATCGAGGTTTTCTTCGGCTTGACGGATGCTGCCCTTTTTCTCTTCCAGGGCTTGCATCGTATGCGATACGCTGCGCAGCTTGCAAAGAAGATCACCGCCCGAGGCGGCCTCAAAATCAGCGCAAAGCGCGCGGATCTTGCGAAGCACGCGGCCTCTTTGGCGGAAGCAGGCAAACGAAAGGGCGGCCGGAACCAGCCCGAAAAAGGCGCAAAGCGCGATCGTTGGTGAAAGCGTGAGCGGGCGCAAAAAGATGGCGCCGAGGGTAAGGATCGCGACCGAAAGGAAAAGAGTGATGAACGACCATACGCGCAGATGTGTCTGTCGCTTATGGTCTTCGTAGTATTGCTTTTCCAGCCGATCGGCGCCGCCTGCTTCTTCGGTCTTGTGAAGAAGCGCTTCGGCCTCGGGGGTGATCAGCGCCTCGTTCTTTTTTTGCGCTACCTTTTCGGCTGAGCGCTGGTAATTGAGCCGCGCGATCTCGCACACGCGCTCGGCGGCGGAAAGCGAAGCAAGATACTCTTCATTCGGCAGAAAATCGCCGTTTCGATTGGCTTGTCGCAAGGCGGAAAGCGAATCGGTATGGCGAGAAAGTACGTTTTCGGCCTCATGTAAGCGGTCGTAGGAGCATATCTTTAAGTAGTTGTGGTAGTTGTTGTTGATCTCCTCAAGGCGGTCACGCTCGGCTTCGGCGTTTTCGATCTTGTGGCGAAGGTTATGCAGCTCCTTCTCGGTTTGAAGGATCTTGGCGTTCATATTCAGGGCCTGCGTTAAGCGTACCTGAAGACGGTGGGCCTGCGTTTCCAGCTCGTGAATGGCGCCGCCGTTTTCACCGGGGTGCAAAAGAGAACGCTTGGCCTGATCCAGCGTGCGAAGCGCGCGCTGCGTGCTCACCTTTTCGTCACCCGAAAAGAGCAGGTTTTCCATAGCCTGCGTCATCTCGCTTTCGTTGATGCGCGAATCCGATACCTGACTGATAAAGGCGGTGTTCAGATAGACGGTTTCCGGCACCTCGAAGAAGGCTTCGCCGGGGAAGGAACGGATGGCGCAGGGGGCGTTCGTATCCAGATCGATGATCTGGCTGAATTCACGGTATCCTACGCGCCCTGCCTGCGGGATCGCCGTGGTGGAGCGAAGCAGACGGTAGCGCTTTCCGCTTTGCAGACGGATGACCATCTCGCCGCCCGCTTGGCGGCTCTCAAAGGCGATGCGCTTTTCGCGCTCGGTCATATCGCCGGGGGCGGCGTTGGAGCCGAAGCCGTAGAGCATATAGCGAATAAAGGCGGCAAAGGTGGATTTGCCCGATTCGTTGGGGCCGCTGACGACCGTCAAACGCTCACCAAGCTCATAGGAAAGGTCGGAAAGGTTTCCGAAATGGTCGATCTTGATCGATTCGATGATCATCCCTTACCTCTCAGTCCCCGAGAGGAAGAGAATGGCGCGTTCGATCGAATCCTTGGCGTTATACCAAGGCTCTTCCCCGTATCGGTAGTCAAATTTTTTGCAGAACCAGGAAACGTCGCCCGAAAGGGTGGCAAGATATTCCTTCACGGGGCGCATGACGGCTTCGTTGAAAAGCGGAAGCATTTTTTTCGAAAGGTTTCCTTCTCCCCGCTCCAAAAGACGGCGGGTGTGCGGCAGGCAGAAATAGGGCTGCCCCGCAAGCTTTTTTTGAAACGCCGCGTCCTCCTCAAAGAGAAGCACGACGGTGCTGAGCATACCCGAAAAATTGTGCTCGATCCGTTGGCAAATATAGCAAGATCGGTCTAATTTCTCGGTGGTTTTCTTTACTTTATCGGACGGTGAAGTGAAAAGAGAGGCGATGCCCTTGCCCTTAAAGCTTTTTTCGATCTCGGCAAGGTGGCTTTCGAGAATAAGTCCGAGTCCCAAGCGGTTTTTCTTTTTGAAAAGCTTATCGAAATGGGTACCGCAAAAGCCAAGCTCGTTGGTTTTTATGCGTACGTCGGGCTCCATCATTGAGCCGCCGAGGATCAATTCGAGCTCATCTTCTTCCAATTTATTGTATAAAGCGCAAAGAGGACACCCGCATTTGGGATCGCTAAGCGATGCGTCAAAGGCTTCATTTACGGGGATAGTATAGATGCGTTCCATGGCGGGTCTTCCTTTCTTGAATCTTACCTATGAATATTTTTCGATTTCCTCTTGACAAGAGGGGGAAGGGGATGTATAATATATGTATAGTCTATTTTGGAAAAGAAAAGCAATTTTGGAAGTGAAGCTTTACACTACTTATTATAGCATAAAAAAGTAAATTTTCAAGGCTTTATTTTTCTAAAAATAATTATTGTTACCGATCTTTAGGGAGGTCTTTTATGAAAAGCGTTTTTAAAAAAGCACTCGTGGTTCTTTTCGTCGTTCTTTTGGTATCGAGTATGACCTCGATCCTTTCGTTTGCGGCAGAGGAATCTTCCACTGCGGGGGCCGGCAGCATGGGCTTTTACGAAATCTTGGCCATGCTGAGAAAGTCCATTTCCCCGATCGTTGCGCTTCTGATCGCCGCCGTGGGTCTTGTGCAGTGTCTGTTCGGCTATAAGCTTATCCGCTTAGAGCTGTTTGTTGTCGGCTGTGGGATCGGTGCCTTCATCGGGTATTTCATTCTTTCGTCCTTCCTTCCCACGCTTATGGAGAGCATGGCGATCGTGGCGTACCTCGTTATGGCTCTGCTCGGCCTCTTCTTCGGCTGGCTGGTGCTGCGTTTGTTCCGCTTCGTGATGTTCCTTATCATCGCGGCCGGCTCGTTCGTCGTCGGTAGCGCTGTCATCACCCCGATGCTCGCCTCCTTCGCGCCCGCCCTTGCCGCCGTTCCGATGATCACGACGCTGGTTTCGGTCGTCGTCAGTATCGTCGTCGCTTTCCTGATCTTGAAGGTTCGTCGCCCCGTTTTGATTATTTTGACGGCTATTTTCGGTAGCGGAATCGCCGCCTTCTTGGCCTTGAACGTGATGGTTGTCGGTTTGCTTAAGCCTTCGGTGGTTCTCACGGCTGTTCTGGCTATCATCGGTATGATCTTCCAGTTCCGCGTTGGCCGCAAGTCGTCCGGCTTTGGATTTGCCACGGCTATGATCCTTGGCGGTCTGCTTGCTGAATCGGCAAACGGAAAAAGAGAAACTCTCAAAAAAATCTAAGCCGATTCGGCTTTTCGAAAACAAGCGGGATTTCCCGCTTGTTTTTTTATAAACAAATTTAAAAGAAGGGCTTTACTATGAAAGAACAGTTTGAAAGCAAAGAATTTTATAAGCCGCGGGTCGTCTTTCCCTTCGTAGAAGCGGGGATGGGGCATATCGCCCCCGCCACCAGCCTTGCCGACGCCTTTGAGAAAAAATACGGCGCCTATACCGAGGTCGTGCGCTCCTCCTTCTTCAATGAGCAAAAGCACCCCCGCCTTCTGGCCTTTGAGGATATGCTTCGAAAAAACGTGCAGGCGGGCAACAAAAGCTCGGCCTTCGGCTTTTTCCAGCTTTCCTTTATGTATGCGCTCGGGTGTCATCTCACCTCCTTTTTCGTGATGCATTGCGTCAGAGGCGCGGTAAAGCACGGCCTTCGCCATATGAAGGAGGTCAAGCCCGATATGATCGT
Organism: Eubacteriales bacterium; assembly: GCA_045661285.1. GTDB lineage: Bacteria > Bacillota > Clostridia > Oscillospirales > CAG-272 > UBA1740. Next base: position 7,210 of record JAZRFI010000051.1, read on the forward strand.
TTCGACCCACTACTCCACTACCTATCTTGCCAAGCGGGCAGGGGTCGGCAAGATCAACGCCCTGTACGTGCCCGACGCCGAGATCATACCGCTTTGCCGCTATCCCTCGGATCTTGTGATGATCTCCTCGGAGAATGGGTATGAATACAATCTTTCGCGCTTTCCCCGCCGTTTCAATAAGGATAATCTTGCCCTCGTTCCCTTTGCGATTCGCAAGGAGGCCTTTGCGTGCGAGGATGATAAAATGGCCGCCCGCGAAAAGCTTGGGCTTGCAAAGGATCGCTTTACCGTTGTCCTCTTCGACGGGGGCTACGGTCTTGGAAATGCCGGTAAGATCGCCGAGCTTTTGGCGAAGAGCGATCTGCCCTTAACGGTTATTTGCATCTGCGGAAGAAACGAAAAGCTTTACAAAAGACTTCAGGAGATCACCCCGTCCCCGACGGTCGATTTCCGCCCCTACGGCTTCTCTAACCAAGTGTTGGAGCTGTTAAGCGCCGCTGATCTCTTTATGGGCAAAGGGGGCGCCAGCTCCTTGGCCGAGGCTTGCTTCTTTGGGCTCCCCATCATCGTCACAAGCACCGCCAACCAAATGGAGAAGCACAACGCCGCGCAGTATACCGAACGGGTCGGCAGCGCCTTAAAGATCTGCAACCCCAAAAAGGCGGTCGAAAAGGTGCGGGAGCTTTGCTTCGATAAGGAACAGTACGGGGCCTTGGCCGAAAAGGCCAGGGCGGCGCGCCCGCGCTTTGGCTCGGAGGAGACGGCTGATCTTTTGTTTTTGCGCCTTTGCGAGGAATATCCCCATCTTAAGCAATATATAAAGGAATAAACGAAAAATCAAAACGGCGCCCTGCTTTTGGCAGGG
>JAZRFI010000052.1:0-13146 GCA_045661285.1 Eubacteriales bacterium
GTATTTCTTCGCTTCCTCGTAAAATTCCTGCGAGGAGACCCCGTCGGGCGCCTTGACGAAGAGGTAGAAGGCGCCTTCGGGCTTCGTGCAGGTAAAGCCCATTTCCGAAAGCGAGTTATAAAGAAGCGTGCGGTTTGCGTCATAGGTGGCAACGTCGGGCGTCTCGTCAACGCACGCGGCGACCAAGTGCTGGAAAAGGCTGGGCGCGCATACGTACCCCAGCGGGCGACCCGCCCCGCACACGGCGGCAAAGACCTTTTCGGCCGCCTTGACCGTCGGGGGTACTAAGATATAGCCGATACGCTCCCCGGGTAAGGAAAGCGATTTGCTGTACGAATAGCAAACGAGGGTGTTTTTGTAAAAGGCGGGGGCAAAGGGCACGCTCCCCCCGTCGTATACCAGCTCGCGGTAGGGCTCGTCCGAAATAAGGTAGATCGCTTTTTGGTATTTTTCCTCGGCGGCCGACAGAAGCTTGCCCATTTTCGCCAGCGTTTCCTCGGAATAAATGGCGCCCGAGGGGTTGTTGGGCGAATTGATGATAACCGCCTTTACGTCCTCGGTAAGGGCGGCCTCAAAGGCCTGCATATCGGGCTGCATGCTTTCGTCCTTTGGCGGCACGATCACGATCTCCCCGCCCGCGTTCTCGGCAAAGACCTTGTATTCGGGGAAGAAGGGGGCAAGCAGAATGACCTTATCTCCCCCGCGCAAAAGGGCGCGAAGCGAGATCGAAAGCGAGGCGGCGGCCCCGCAGGTCATATAGATCGAATCGGCGGTGATTTCGTATCCGGCGCGCGCGCTTTCGGTTTTTGCGAGCGCGCGGCGGGTCACGGGCGAGCCGGCCGAGGAGGTATAGCCGTGCAGACTCATGCTGTCGGTGTTGATAAGAAGGTCAAGAAGCTTCTTTTGTACGGCTTCGGGCGGGGGGGTAGAGGGGTTTCCGATCGAAAAATCAAAAACCTTATCGGCGCCGATCTCCCCCTTGCGGCGGGTGGCGTATTCAAAGATCTCGCGGATGACCGAGCGGCTTTCCCCCAGCGCGATCATTTTATCGTTGATCAAGAGTTGGTTCATTTTATTATTCCTTTCCTTTTTGTTGAAGTCGGTCGATCAAAAGATCGATCGCGTCGCAATAGCCCGCAAAGCCGCGCCCCATCACGGTGGCGACGGCCGCCTCTCGCACGTAGCTGATCTGCCGAAAGGCTTCGCGCTTCGATACGTCCGAGATATGCACCTCTACCGTGGGGATGCCGACCGCTTTCAGGGCGTCAAGCAGGGCGATCGAAGTATGGGTGTAAGCGGCGGGGTTAAAAACAATGCCGTCGACCTTATCAAAGTAGGCTTGGTGCAAAGCGTCTACCAACGCCCCCTCGCTGTTCGATTGGAAAAAGGAGACCTCGATCCCTTTTTCGTCGGCGTGCGCGCGGATGAGCGAAAGCAGATCCTCGTAGCTTTCTTTTCCGTAAAGCGAGGGCTCTCTTATTCCCAAAAGATTGAGGTTTGGGCCGTTTAAAACAAGAATTTTCATAGCGAAAGCTCCTTTATCAGTCGGTCGGCTATCTCGCTTGGCGTACCGTCACCCGAAAGATGCAGATCGGCCGCCTCGCAATAAAGCGGGTAGCGCGTTTCGTAAAGCGCTGAAAGCGCGTCGCTTGACGAGGAAAGCGGTCGGTCAACAGTCGGGGTGAGCGAGGAAAGCGGGCGGTCTAAGAAAACGATAAGCCCGTTTTTTCGTAAAAGGCGCAGATTTTCTTTTCGCAAAACGGCGCCGCCGCCGGTTGCGATCACCGCGCCGCCATATGCCGAAAGACGGCGAATAACCTCGGTCTCTTGCTTGCGGAAGGCTTCCTCGCCTTCGCTTTTTATATAGTCGGAAATCGGGCGGGAGAGGGCTTCCCTTAAGCAATCGTCGCTGTCGAAAAAGGGGCGCCCCAGCTTTTCGGAAAGAAGCCTTCCGACGGTGCTTTTTCCCGAAGAAGGCATACCTATGAAAACGATACTTTGCATTTTTTGCAAAACGCTTCGGTAAACCCTTTCGATCTCCTCGGCTTTCGGCGCGCGGTCGAAAAAGAGGGCGGAGGCAAAAACGCCTTGCGCGGCCAGCATATAAAGGCCCCCCTCGGCAAGGATGCCGCACGATGAAGCTTCCATAACGAGATCCGAGCGAAGCGGATTGTAGATCGCGTCAAAAACCGCTTCTAAAGCGGGAAAGGGCGCAAGCGAGATCGGTTGCCCCTCGGTAGAAGGATACATGCCGACGGGGGTGGTGTTGATAAGGATCGCGGCGTCGCGATGAAGCGTTACGGCTTCCTCGTAGGTAACCGTTGCCTCGCTTTTCTTGCGCGAGACGGTCACGACCTTTTCGGCGCTCATGGCCTCGGCGACCGCCTTAGCGGTCTTGGCGGTGCCCCCGGTTCCAAGGATCAGCACCTTTTTTTCGAGGAGTGAAACGCCGCTTCGTTCGATCAAGGCGCGCATACCGAGAAAATCGGTGTTATAGCCGAAAAGGCGGTCACCGCGCTTGACAATCGTGTTGACCGAGCCGATCGCCGCCGCCTCGGGCGAGATTTCGTCAAGATAGGGGATAACCGTTTCTTTATAGGGAATGGTCACGTTGATCGCCCGAAAATCGCGTTTTTCAAAGAAGGCGGAAAGCCCGCTTTCCGAAAGCTCGCAAAGGGCGTACGGGTAATCCCCGATCGCTTTATGAATCAGCGGCGAATAGCTGTGCGAAAGGCGCTCGCCGATAAGACCGTATTCCATAAAGCTCCCCTTTCTTTGGGTAAACGTCCCTTTTGTTTATGGGTTAATTGTACTCTTTGCCGCTTGGTTTGTCAAGGTTTTTTTGCGCTTTCGGGGGGGCGGTTGCATAAAAAGGAAGAAAAGGGGAAAACAATGAAAAAGAATAAAAACGAATGAGGTGAAGCGATGAAAAGACAGTATCGGGAAAAGCGTTTTCGCGATTTTCGCGAGATCGTAAACGAGGGGGCGAGGAAATATCGCCGCCGCCCCGCTTTTTTATTAAAGAGCGAGGGGGGAAAAAGGAACACGATCAGCTACGGGGAGCTGCGGTCGCGCTATTATTCGCTTTGCGAATATTTTTTGCGGCAGGGGCTTGTCGGGCAAAAGATCGCCGTTATCGGGAGAAATAGCCCCGCGTGGGTGCTTTCGTATCTGGCGGCCGCAACGGTTGGAGTGGCGGTGCCGCTTGACCGAGAGCTGAACGAAGAGGATCTTTGCGCCTTTATTCGGGAGGCCGAATGTCGCGCCCTTTGCGTGGAGGACGGCAAGGGCGGGCTTCTTTCCACCCTGCCGACGGGGGTCTGCTTGCTTTCCTTTTCCACGGTTATGACGCTTTCCGAAAAGGGGGCGAGCCGCGCGGGGCGGCGAAGGGTCGATTCGCTTTCGCTCCCCAAAGATCAGATGCAGATCCTGCTTTATACCTCAGGCACAACGGGGAGCGGAAAGGGGGTGTGCCTATCGCAGTATAATATCTGCTCGTGTATTCATTCAACCGTCAGCGTGGTTAGGATCGGGCGGCGGGATACGATGCTTTCGATCCTGCCCTTGCATCACACCTACGAATGTACGCTGAATTGCCTTTTGCCCTTAACACGCGGGGCATCGATCGGCTATTGCGAGGGGCTGACGAGGATCCAGAAAAACATGCAGGAGTACCGCCCGACGGTGTTGGTATTCGTCCCCGCCCTTTTAAAGCTGCTCGGGAAAAGGCTGCTTTCCTCGATCGAAAAGGGGTGCCCGAGGCGCTACCGCGCCCGCTTGCAAAGCGAGGGGCTTTCGGCGGTTTCTTCGCTTCCTTTTCCGCTGCGGGCGATCGTCCGTCGGCGTGTAAGGCAGGCCCTTGGCGGGCGCCTTTCTCGCATCATTGTGGGGGCGGCCCCCTTGGATCCTTCTTTGGTTATGGGCTTTTCGGCGCTTAGGATCCGCGTTTTGCAGGGCTACGGGCTTACCGAGGCTTCGCCGCTGCTTGCCGGAAACAGCGATTTCTTCCATAACGCCGCCTCGGTCGGGGTGGCGGTGCCGGGCGTTACGCTTCGCATTGATTCCCCAAACGAAGCGGGGATCGGCGAGATCCTGGCTCGGGGGGATAATATCATGCTGGGCTACTACCGCGATCCCGAGGCCACCGAAGCGGCGCTTAAGGACGGCTGGCTTCACACGGGGGATCTCGGATGCCTTAACGAGGGGGGCGCCCTCTTTATCAAGGGGCGAAAGAAAAGCGTGATCGTAACCGAGAATGGGAAGAATATTTACCCCGAGGAGCTGGAAGAACGGCTGGTTCTCTTTCCCGAGGTGGGCGAGGCGCTCGTTTTGGCGGGCGAATCGAACGGCGAGGTCTGCGTGAAGGCCAAGATCTTCCCAAACCTTGATTTTATCAAGGAGCAGCTGGGGCGATTGCCGAGGGGTGAGGAGATCGAACGGCGGCTTTTTGAGATCGTCAAAGAGGTAAACCGGCGCATTCCCGATTATAAGCGCATCCGTATCACCGAGATCTTAAAGGAGGGCTTAGAAAAGACCTCGACCCGCAAAATCAAACGCTACGGCGAAAATATGGGATAAAAAAACAGAGCCAAACGGCTCTGTTTTTTTATCTTTCCAAGACGTCGGCGATCCGACGGCACGCGTGCCCGTCGCCAAAGGGATTTTCGGCGCTTGCCATTTTTTTATATTCCGCGGGGTCACAAACGAGCGTGCGAAAGCCTTGGTAAACGCTTTCCTCGTCGGTTCCGATCAGCCGTAGACACCCGCTTCTGATCCCCTCGGGTCGCTCGGTCACGCTTCGCATCACCAAAACCGGGATACGTAGGGCGGGCGCTTCCTCTTGGATGCCGCCCGAATCGGTGAGAATGAGATAAGAGCGCGCCATCAGGTTGTGAAAATCAAGCACCGAAAGCGGCGGTAAAAGGCGTATTCTTTCGGCCCCCGAAAGGCATTCCTCGGCCACCCCCCGTACGGCGGGATTCGGGTGAACGGGGTAGATGAGGAAAAGATCGGGTATCTCCTCCACCACCCTTCGCACCCCCTTCAGCATGCTTCGAAGCCCTTCACCGTGGCTTTCGCGGCGGTGGGCGGTCAAAAGCACCAAGCGGCCGCCCCTCGCCCAATCCAGCACCTCGTGCGTATAGCGAGGGGTGACGGTCCATTTTAGCGCGTCGATCGCCGTATTGCCGGTCACGAAAACGCTCTTTTCGGCTTTCCCTTCGCGCAAAAGGTTTTCTTTTGCCGCTTTCGTCGGGGCAAAGCTGTAAGAGGCCAGAAGCGAGATGACCCTTCGGTTCAATTCCTCGGGATAGGGGGCGAAAAGATCGTAGGTGCGAAGCCCCGCTTCCACGTGGGCGATCGGAACTCTTGCGTAAAAGCAGGCAAGGGCGGCCGCCGTGGCGGTGGTCGTATCCCCGTGTACGACGGCAAGGTCGGGCTTGTAATCATCCAAAACGCGCCCGACCCCTTCTAATACCCCCACCGTCAGATCGGTAAGCGTTTGCCCCTTTTTCATCAGCGAAAGGTCGTAATCGGGCACGACCGAAAAGGCGGAAAGCGCCTCGTCAAGCAGAGCCCTATGCTGGCCGCTGACCAAAAGGCGCGCCTCGACCCCCCGCCGCCCCTTTAATTCCCGAATAAGCGGGCAGATTTTAATTGCCTCGGGCCGTGTGCCGAGGATAAATAGGATCTTTTTCATACCATCACCTCGGTATACGGTATGAAAAAAAGCGACGGGGTATGAAAAAAGCCGATGGAAACATCGGCTTTTTCTGTTTAACGGAGAACGAAGTTCATATAAACCGGGTTATGGTCGCTGTAACGAAAGCCGCCGTCGACAACCTTCGACTCGGTGCATTCGATATTGTTCGTAACGAGAAAGCCGTCTACGGTCACGGTGAAGGAAACGGCGGGATCATAGGGCGCGTCGGCGTTGCGGCAGGATTTGAGCGGCGAGGCCTCGGGGGGGATCAGCGTGATCCCCGCGGGAATAAGAGCGGGGGGGATGGGCTGCGCCCAGGTGTTTTCGGTGTCGCCCGAATCGCCCGGCAGATCCTTGTTGAAATCACCGCCCGCCAGGCAATAATTGCCCTTTTCGTATTCCGCCTTCATATCCGAAAGAAGCATTTTCAGCTGCTCGGTAGCGATCGTGCCGTCACTCGTATAGGCCGAAAGATGCAGGTTGTATACGATCAGCTCACGCCCGTTTTCGGTCGGAATACGGTTCTTGGAGTAGGCGCGGTCAAGGTCCACAAGCTTCATCAACCCCTCTTCGATCGGAAGCTGACGCCTTAGGGCGCTCGTTACCGTAAAGCGCGAGAAAAGGGCGATGCCCGCCTGGTTTTTCCCGTGCGGGGCCGTTGGCGGCCAGAAGAGATAGGGGCTATCGTAATTCATCGCGAAGGACGAAGCAAACCCCCGAGGAAATCCCTCGGAAAGGAGCGCGAATTGGTCAACGTGATAAGAGCGGGTGCCGTTGATATCCACCTCTTGGAAAAGATAGATATCCGCCTCTTGCGCCTTGGCTAACGCAAGAGAGGCCTTGATGTTCTCGATCCCGATCTCCTTCGTGCGGCAACGGCTTTCGACCCCGCCGTCCATAAAAAAGGAATAATCGTCGCTGTAAGCGCCGAAGCCCACGTTATAGGAGAGGATTTTTAGCTCTTGCCCGATCGGCACCGCCGTCGTCCCCTCGGCGGTATTGACCGCAAGAATTTGATTGTCTTCGATGCGATGGAACGCCAAAACGACGTAAGAAGCATACCCCGCAACGACAAGTAAAAGGCATAAAAGAAGGATAAGAAAAATTTTAAAAAGCTTCTTCATTTTGTTCTCCTTTTTCGGTTAATGGGTGCCTACCTTCTTGATTATAGCATAAAAAGGGGGCGTTGTAAATGCTCTATCGTTTGCGCCGCATCATAACCAAGCAAAGAAGCGCGCCTCTTTATCCCCTTTTTGAAGGGAATGGAAAAAAGCACTTCGCGTGAAGTGCTTTTTTGTTACGAAGCGTTTAGAGGTCGGCGCAAGAAGAGTCTTTTCCATCTTCGGCTTGATGCTTCTTTATTCGCCTTAAAACAAGCAATCCAATTACCAATACGGTAGGAAAGAGCGTAGCTGCAAGCAAGCCCGTTTTAAGATTGCCGCCCGCCATTTCGGAAAGGCTGCCCACCATCGTAGGGCTTACCGCGGCTCCCAAGTCTCCGGCTAAAGACAAAAATGCGAACATCGCCGTACCGCCTCTTGGGCATTTTTGCGCGGATACGCTGATAGATCCCGGCCACATAATGCCAACGGCTAAACCGCACAGCGCGCAGCCTGCAAGCCCGAGGAAGGGCAACGTGGCGAGCGAAGCCAACAAATAGCAACCGACGCACATAATTCCGCAAACGAGCATGACCTTGGTTAAATCAAGCCTTTCGCTGAACTTTCCGTACAGCATGCGGGATATCCCCATAAACATCGCAAACAAACAAGGACCCGCCAAATCACCGATCGTTTTGGATACGCCGATAGCCGATTCGGTAAAGGCCGATGCCCATTGGGTCATGGTTGCTTCCGATGCGCCCGAGCATACCATAAGCAGTATCATCAGCCAGAAGATCGGCGTTTTCAGCAGCCTGCCAACGCCCATGCTTTTGCCGTCTTCCACCAACCGCTCGATCGGACAGTTGATAAAGTTGAAGGTGTTATACAGCGGAACCAAGGCCCAGATAAAAGCAAGGATCTTCCAATTTTCTATCCCGAATATCGCAAAAAAGAGCGTAGACCCCAGAACGACACCCATCGATCCCCAGCAGAAGAAGGAATGAAGAAGGCTCATCATTCCGTCCTTGTTTTCAAAGGGACAGGCTTCAACGATCGGGCTTACCAAAACCTCAATAAGCCCGCTTCCCATGGCGTAAAGCACGACCGAAATCAAAATACCTATAAAGGGGACGGGAAGCGCTTCGGGCAGGATCGCCATCAAAGCAAGACCCACGGCCGATAACACCTGAGAGGCGACGATGCAGGGGCGATATCCGATTTTATCCGCGAATTTGGTCGCCGCAAGATCGATAAGCAATTGCGTTATATAGAATACAAACGGAATGATTGCGATCTTTTCAAGCGTTATGCCGTATGCGCTTTTAAAGGTTAAAAATAGGAGCGGCGCGAAATTGGAAGAGATCGCTTGCGTAACAAAGCCGAGATAACAAGCGATCAGCGTCTTTTTGTAATTCTTCTGCTTCACCATGATGTTTCCCTTTACGGTTGCGTGATAATTCCTTAACTCATTATTTTGTGTTCGCTATTGAAAAAAGCACTTCATAAGAAGTGCTTTTTGGTGGGGGATGGTGGATTCGGACCACCGAAGGCAAAGCCAGCAGATTTACAGTCTGTCCCCTTTGGCCACTCGGGAAATCCCCCATATGAAGTGTGTGGAGCTGGTGGACGGACTTGAACCCCCGACCTGCTGATTACAAATCAGCTGCTCTACCAGCTGAGCTACACCAGCTTATCCAGCGCCTAAACGATTATAACATACGCCACGGGAATTGTCAAGGGCTTTTTTTCTTTTTTTTTAGGAATTTTACAGATAGGAGAGGAAGAAGAGGAGCAAAAAGGTAATAAAGGCCAAAATCGCGCCCCCCGAACCAAGCGCTTTGGGGAAGGTTCCCCTCGGCAAAGGATCTTCGGGCGGCAGAAGATGGATCTTTTTATAGCTGCAGCAAAGGAAAATAAGACCGAGAACGCAGAAAGCGAAGATGACGAAGAGATAAGCGAGGAAAATTAGAAGAGAGGGAAGGACGGCAAGCAACGCTTCCACCGTGAAGCTCTCTTCGGCCTCCAACAAGGCAAGCAAGGGCGCCGCAAGCTTTAAAATCAGCGTCGGAAGCACGCCGCCCATCAGATTGATCGCCATATGCAGAAGAATGGGATAAAGGATCTTCCCCGTGCGGCAGTAGAGATAGCCAAAGACGGCACCCAGCAAAAAGGCGTAGATAAATTGCGTAAGGTTGGCGTGGAAAAGGGCAAAAAGAAGGGCAGAGACCAAAATGGAAAGCTTTTCCCCGTAAGGGTAAAGGCGGTCAAGGATCAGCTTGCGAAACATCAGCTCCTCGATGATCGGCCCCACCACCCCCGCAATAAGAAAGATCGGGAGAAGACTTGAGGATTGAATCATCTCAATGGCGTCAGAGGAGGAAGAAAGCCCAAAAAGACCCGTAAAGGCGTTGACGAGCGAGCCCGCCGCATTTCCGACGTACATTAAAAAGTAGGAAATAAAGAAATAGAGGAAAAGATGCCGCCGCTTAAAAGGCTCGCTCTTCGGCGCCTCACCCGGGATCGGGCGAAGGATCAAGAAGAAAAGCGGGAAGCCGAAAAGATACATCGGCACCGAGGAAAGAAGCCACATCCCCCATACGCCCTCCAAAAAGGCGGGGAAAAACAGACCAAGGATCAGGGAAAAGATAAACTGAAGCAGGTAGGTGGCGCCGAAGAAGGCGAATATGGCCCACCCGATGCGGGAAAGCTTTTGCTTGGGGGTAGGCGAAAAAAGCGTATTTTCTTGGTTCATACGATACCTCTTTGTCAAAAATGTAAAGAAAACGATACCTATTCCGCGTTTTCAAAACGGGCCCGGATACTGCTTGCATAGGCCGAGGGAGACATGCTGGCGTGTTGTTTGAAGAAGCGGGTGAAATAGTGAACCGACGAGAAGTTTAGTTCCTCGGCGATCTCGGTCACGGTTTTGCCGCCCTCGCGCAAAAGCGCCTTGGCGCGCCGAAGGCGCAGCCGCGCCAGGTATTCCATCACGGTGCTTCCGGTTGCCAAGCGAAATTCCTTCGAAAGCGTCGTTTTGTTGGTTCCGAAGAGGAAGCAAAGCTCTTCAAGCGTGATCTTCTCTCGGAAATTGTTTTCCAAATACCGCAAGATCTCGTCGGTACGAAGGTCGCCCGCCGAGCGATCCTCGTCGCCCTTGCGGGGGGCTTGCTCTTTCCTTATCAGCTTGATGAGAAAGCATTCAAGCAGATTGCGGATCAGCTGGTCGGCCCCAAAGGGGAAGTCGGCCCTCTTTTCCATTTTGGTGCTGTTGGGGTCGTCGTAAGGGGGTAAAAGAACGTTTCGCCCCTCTTTAATGATCTCTACCAGCATCTTCTGCAGATCGTCCGAAAGGCGGACGGGGGTTTTGGAGAAGCTGTCTAAGCTCTTGCAGTCACATTCAAGGCCGATGATGATCAGGTTCGGCGCGGTCTGCTCGCATCGCAGTGAATGCTCCTCTCCCGCGCGGTGGATCAGCATCTCGTTCTTTACGAGCCGCCCCGTATAATCGGGGGACTTTACGAAGATCTCGCCGCTATCGACGTAGATCAGCTCGCAAAAGGGGTGGTAGCCGCTTTGCGTCGAAAAGGCGGCTGGCATTTCAAAATATTGCATATTGGCGATACGGGTGACCGAAAGCTCGGTTCGAAAGCCCTTTAAGCCGTTTTTATCCTCTTCCATACGCGCCCTCCTTATCGGTTTGTTACAATTTATTGTAACACAAGGGGGGGACTTTGTAAAGATATCCACCGAAAATATTGAAATTTATCAAAAGAATTTACGATTGTGCAAAAAAGAGTTTCTTTTATCCAAATACAAAGCGCCGAATTGGCTTTATACTAAAATCAGTAGCCTATAATATTTTTTAAAAGGAGTTACGAATATGTCGAGAATTTGCATCCCCGATTATGAGTACCAAGAAAGAATTAAGAAAGCGGCCGAAATGGTTGCCGCCAAGGGTCTTGACGCGATGCTGGTCGTCTCCACCGAGAGCGACTACGCCAACGCCAGATACTTCTCCGGCTTCTGGCCGCTGTTTGAAAGAGCGGGCGTTCTGATCGGCGCTTCCGGTAAGGCCGTTCTGCTCGTCGGTCCCGAGTCCCCCGTTTTCGCCAAGGACTTCGGTAAGATCGAAAAGGTTATGGTTCTGAAGGAATTCCGTGAATCGGCCGACCCCGCGTATCCCGAGCTGATCCCCGATACCTTTAAGGACGCCTTCAACTACGTCGGCGCCACCGGTGAGAACCTCAAGATCGGTCTTGGCTCGTACGTTGAATGCACCCTTCCCATTATGGACGGTCTGAAGGCCACCTTCCCGAAGGCCGAGATCTCCTTCTGCACCGACATCATGATCGCTCTTCGCAGCGTTAAGTCGGAGAACGAGCTGGCCTGCATCCGCGAAGGCTTCCGCATCGTTGAGATCGCGACCGACGAGGTCATCAAGGCCCTGAAGCCCGGTGTAACCGAGCTGCAGATGGTCGGTATCGCCCAGAGAGTTATTTACGAGAACGGCGCCGAGTACGAGGGTCTTCCCATGTACGTATTCAGCGAGGCTTCGACCCGCCACGCCATCAGCCGCTCTACTTACAAGCAGATCGGCAAGGACGATATCGTTCAGCTGAACCTTTCCGCGAAGATCGACGGTTATTCCCCCGCTATCGGTTTGCCCGTATTCATGGGTAAGGCCGCCGGCGAGAAGAAGGAGCTTGTCGAATTCTGCTTGAAGATGCACAACTGGACCACCGAGAACCTCAAGGCCGGTATCCCTGCCGACACCGTTCCGAAGCAGTTCCTGCAGATGTTCAAGGATGCGGGCTACGAGAAGAACTACGTTTACGGTCCCTGCCACGGTACCGGTATGATCGAGGTTGAGGCCCCCTGGATGGAGACCTCCTCGAACTACCTCCTGCAGAAGAACATGACCTTCCAGGTAGACACCTTCATCTCCGGCTCCACCTTCGGCTGCCGTTGGGAAAAGGGTATCGCCATCAAGGAGAACGGCGTAGAGTCCTACACCGATTACCTGGAGAAGCACGGCCTCATCGAGCTCGGCTTCTGATAAGGATACTCGTAAAATTAAAACCAAGGCCACCCCATTTGGGGTGGCTTTTTCTTTATAAAACGAAGCGGTTTTTCGGCTTACTTTTTTGTTCCGTCAATCCGGCTTCCTCGGTCAGCTTGCGTACGTCGGCGCGCGATTTAAAAAGCGCAACACCGTTTAGGAGCGTCATGATCCCCAAAAGCGCGTCGGTCATTCCCCACGCCCCTTCGGGCGAGGAGAGCGCGCCGATCGGTAAAAGGAGCGAAAAGAAGAGGGCGTAAAGCCCCCGATACAGCGGCCTTTCGGAAAAGAGAGAAAGCGCCACCTGCCCGTAATAGACCCAACAAGCCACCGTCGCGTAAGAGAAGCAGACGATCGCGACCGAAACGAGTGGGGATGCGATCTTTCCGTAGAGCGTTGCGAAGGCGGCGCTGACGAGGGCGGTCCCCGAAAGGGATGGCAGACTATCAAAGGAAAGCAGGACCGCAAGGGCGGTAAGCGTACAGATAACAAGCGTATCGATGCCGACCTCCGCGATCCCAAAAAGCCCTTGCTTGGCGGGCACCGCTTTGGCTTCGCCGTGCGCCAAGGGGGCGGTACCCGCCCCCGCCTCGTGCGAGAAAAGCCCCTTTGAGATCCCCGCGCGCATAGCTTGAATAAACCCGTATCCCATCATCCCGCCCCCCGCGCTTTTCAAAGAAAAGGCAGAGCGAAAAATCAGCGCGAGCTTTTCCGGTAGCAAGGTTATGTTTACAAAAATAACGATTAATGAGAAAAATATATAGAGAAATGATAAAATCGGGATCACAATAGAGGAGGCTCTCTCGATAAAACGGCGCCCGCCCAAGAACAAAAGGAGCGTGGAAAACAGTAAGCATAGGCCAACGGCTTCGCAAGAGAAGGAAAAGCTTTCGCTCAGCGTTTCGGCGATCACGTTCCCTTGCAAAAGGCTACCCATAAAAAAGGAACACAAAAGGCAAAGAAGCAGAAAGAGGGCGGCGGCTCTTTTTCCAAGAGCCTTTCTTATGTAGGGGTAAGCCCCTTGGTTCTTTTCTTTCTTTTCGTAAAGGGTCAGCCCGATCTCGGCGTACTTCAAAAGCATGGTGGCAAGCGCCCCCACCCACATCCAAAGGATCGCCCCCGGCCCCCCGACCGAAAGCGCCACCCCGACCCCCGTAATGTTCTCAACGCCTAAGGTTCCCGCCAGCGCCACCGTCATCTGGCGGAAGGAGCCGTCTTTCTTTCGCTTTTTTGAACCCAGAAGCAGCCTTAGCGTCCGTTTGGGATGCAAAAGCGGAAAGCCG
>JAZRFI010000053.1:0-7067 GCA_045661285.1 Eubacteriales bacterium
GCCCTGGGGCGGGGGCGGGGGAGGGGGGGGGGCGGCGGCCGCGGGGGCGGCGGGGGCCGATACCTTCCTTTCGGGCAGGCTTTCCTATGAAAGCGTGAACGAGGCAGGATCGCTTGGGATCAATCTTTTGGAAGCCGGGCATTTTTATACCGAGGATCTTCTGCCGCGCTACTGGGCCGAGGAGCTTTTGCAAAGCTTTCCGGGGCTTTACGCAGAGCATATAAGCTCTTGCCAACTTGAAATTGTGTAAAACATACGGCGTAAGCCGAAGAGGAGACGATAAAATGAAAATCTATGACGAGCTGGTTGCCAGAGGCCTTATCGCCCAGGTGACCGACGAACAAGAGATCCGCGAAATGATCGATAACGGCAAGGCCACCTTCTACATTGGCTTTGACCCGACGGCCGATAGCCTGCACGTAGGGCACTTTATGGCGCTTTGCCTGATGAAGCGCTTGCAGATGGCGGGCAACCGCCCGATCGTTCTGATCGGTGGCGGTACGGCTTATATCGGTGACCCCTCGGGGCGTACCGACATGCGCTCGATGATGACGGCCGAGACCATTCAGCATAACTGCGATTGCTTCAAAAAGCAGATGAGCCGCTTCATCGACTTCGGTGAAGGAAAGGCGATGATGGTCAATAACGCCGATTGGCTCCTGGGTCTTAATTATATCGAGCTGCTTCGTGACGTCGGGGCTTGCTTCTCGGTCAACCGTATGCTGGGTGCCGAGTGCTATAAGCAGAGAATGGAGAAGGGGCTTTCCTTCCTCGAATTCAACTACATGATCATGCAGAGCTACGACTTTTATCATCTGTATCAGAACTTCGGCTGTAATATGCAGTTCGGTGGGGACGATCAGTGGTCGAATATGCTTGGCGGAACCGAGCTGATCCGCCGTAAGCTGGGTAAGGACGCCTACGCCATGACCATCACGCTTCTCCTTAATTCCGAGGGGAAGAAGATGGGTAAGACCGCTTCGGGCGCCGTTTGGCTTGACCCCAACAAGACCTCGCCCTTCGATTTCTATCAGTATTGGCGCAACGTCGGGGATGCCGACGTCTTGAAGTGCATCCGTATGCTGACCTTCCTGCCGCTTGAAGAGATCGACAAGATGGATTCCTGGGAGGGAAGTCGCCTTAACGAAGCCAAGGATATCTTGGCGTATGAGCTGACCAAGCTCGTCCACGGAGACGAAGCGGCCGAGGCCGCGAGAGCCTCCTCCCGCGCGCTCTTCGGGGGCGGCGGTGAGGGCGATGCCCCCACGACCGTGATCGACAAGGCCCTTCTTAACGAAGAGGGCGGATGCGACCTTATTTCGCTGATGGTTGCGGCCTCTCTTGCCTCCAGCCGTTCCGAGGCGCGCCGCGCGATCGAGCAGGGCGGTGTTTCGGTAGATGGAGAAAAGGTAGCCGATATCCGCGCTGCGCTTGACGGCGAGAAGCTTCGCGCCGGCGCCCTGATCCGCAAGGGAAAAAAGACCTATATGAAGGTCGTTCTGGCTGATTAATTGCATTATGTAAACAAAACTTTAAAAGCCCGTGGCGTGCCACGGGCTTTTTTATTACATAAGCGGGGCGGAAAGCAGATCCTTTAGCGCTTTCTCGATTTTTTCCCCGAGGGCGGGCGGAACGGTCGCCAACGGCAGACGAAGCTCGCCGCTATCCCGTAAAAGATGCGCCATCGCGTACTTTAAGGGGGCGGGGTTGGTTTCGGCAAACAAAAGGCGCGTAAGCGGCAGTAGCCTTTTTTGAAGCGCCGCGGCCTCCTTCACCCGCCCCTCGGTAAAGAGGCGGTAAAGCGCGACCGAGGCGGCGGGGAAGAGGTTGGAAAGCACCGAGATGACCCCAACGCCGCCAAGCGAGAGCATCGGTAAAAGCTGGCTGTCGTTTCCGCAATAGAGCGCCATTCTTTCCCCAAAGGCGGCGGCGATATCCGCCCCGCGGTCAATATCCCCCGAGGCTTCCTTGATCCCCACGATATTCGGATGCTCGGCAAGGACGGTAAGCTGCTCAAGCGAAAGGTTGACCCCCGTGCGGGAGGGGACGTTATAAAGAATGAGGGGCAGATCGGTCTCTTCCGCGATGGAAAGGTAGTGGGCGATCAGCCCCTCCTTCGTCCCCTTGTTGTAATAAGGGGTCACCACCAAAAGGGCGTTTGCCCCAAGGCTTTTGGCGGTAGCGGCGGCCGAGCGGGCGACGCGCGTGCTTTGCGAGCCGGTGCCCGCGACGATCGGTACACGCCCGTCTGCTCGTTTTACGGCCGCTTCCAGAAGGGCGCGCTTTTCCGCTTCATCCAGCGTTACCGCCTCTCCCGTCGTGCCGGTAACGACCAGCGCGTTGATGCCGCCTTCAATCTGCATATCGATCTGACGCTCAAAGGCGGAAAGATCGATTTTTTCGTTTTGAAAGGGGGTGATCAGCGCCGTAGCGACCCCCAAAAAGGGGAGCGGCGCTTTTTTGGAACGATTCATATCTTCTCCTTACAGAAAGGACTTGCAATTCAGACAAAAATATACTATAATGCTACTGTTATTATATGAAGATATAAGGGAAGATGCCAAATGAAGCAAGAAAAGGTAATTGTAAACGAACGGGTGGAAACCGCGCTTTCGACGCACGATTTTTATTTTGATCTGCCCGAGGAGCTGATCGCCCAGACCCCGCTTCTTAAGCGAGATTCTTCCCGCATGCTGGTTTTAGGAAAAAAAGACGGCTCGCTTTCGCACCGCCATTTCTCGGATATTCTTTCCTATCTGCGACCGGAGGACGTTTTGGTCGTGAATTCCTCGCGCGTGATCCCCGCCCGTCTTTTGGGCGAGAACCAAAACGGCTCTCCGATCGAGCTTTTGCTGCTCCGCGCGCACGAGGGTGGGGTCTTTGAGACCCTCGTCCGCCCCGGAAAGCGGGCAAGAGCGGGGGCTACCTTTTCCTTCGGCGGGATCCTGAACGCCGAGATCCGCGAGGTCCTGCCCGACGGAAATCGCCTTGTTTCCTTCACCTATCCCGACACCTATCATTCGATCTACGAGGTGCTGGAGGTGGTTGGGCAAATGCCCCTACCCCCTTATATCACCGAAAAGCTTGCGGATAAAGACCGATATCAGACCGTCTACGCCAAAGAGCGGGGCTCGGCCGCCGCGCCGACCGCGGGGCTTCATTTCACAAGCGAGCTGATCGAAGCCGTGAAGGCTAAGGGCACCGCCTTTGCCGAGGTCACCCTGCACGTAGGGCTTGGGACCTTTCGCCCCGTGAAGGTCGAAAAGATCACCGAGCATTTAATGCACGAAGAGCATTTTCATATCGAAAAAGAAACCGCCGACCTCATCAACAGCCGCCGCGCGGCGGGGGGGCGCGTGATCGCCGTTGGGACAACGGCCTGCCGGGTTCTCGAAAGCGTGACCGATGAAAACGGGATCGTTCACCCGATGAGCGGGGAGACCGGCATCTTTATCTACCCCGGCTACCGTTTCCGTGCGATCGACGGCTTGATCACCAACTTTCACCTGCCCGAAAGCACCCTTATCATGCTGGTATCGGCGCTTGCGGGGCGCGAAAACATGTTAAACGCTTATCGCGAGGCGGTAGAGCAGAGATATCGCTTCTTTTCCTTCGGCGATGCTATGTTCATCCAATAAATTGTCCAATACGGCGTTGCTCCTCGAAAGCGGCTTGACGTAGGGTACTACGCCTGCACCTTGCTTTCTGCGGTGCGCCTTGTCTTGAACGATTTCTTGGACGAACGGGGAAGTTTGCGCGGCGTCCAATCCTGCGTCCCGTAAGATAAATCGTCCAATACTTCGTTAAAACGTCGACTCGGTCAAATCGCCGTAGGTTGTTGCGGCTTCCTTTCCCTCGCTTGTTTTGCCTCGTCTTGAACGATTTCTATCAATCAGCACCGAGAAGCCTTTTACGAAGCTTGCTTGGCTTATAAAAATAAACAGAAAAGGAAATAAAGAAATGGCACATTATCTTTTAGAAAACAAAATGGGGGGAAAAGCGGTATACGAGACCGCCCTTACGGTAAAAGAGACCGCGGAAGCGTATGTCTTTTCCTTTGAGGCTAAGCATAGCGCCGCCTATTGCCCGTACGAAAAGGATAACGACAAGCTGTGGCTTGGCGACGTGTGCGAGGTTTTTATCGGGGATGAGAGAGACCCCGGTTATTATTACGAGGTAGAGATCGCTCCCAACGGGGCGGCCTTCTTCGGTTGGGTTCATAATCCCGACGGGAATTTTTCGGTCTCCTTCCCTTCGTTTGACGGGTTTTCGTACTGCGCTGAGCAAAAGGGAGAGGACTATGCGGTACAGATCACCCTTTCCAAGGAAATCATCGGTTGGCCGCTTGAAAGTATCCTTTTCAACGCCTTCCGCATTGAGACCGACGGGGGCGTGCCCGAAAAGCATCTGTTCGCCCTTAACCCCACGCTGTGCAATACCTTCCACCGCACCGAGGGCTTCGTACATTTAAAGGATTATATCGAAAAATAAAAGAAGGGGCTGTCGCATTTAGGCATAACCGCAAACAAAGAAGGAGATATACTGTTTTTGCAGTATATCTCCTTTTGACATCTTCGCATATTGATTTGATTTAGGGTTGAAAAACCAAGGTTTTTCTGCTAATTTGTTGTATTTTGTTTGCTATTTCCGCTCGCTTTTACACTGTCGCCGTCGTGTGTCGCGGCCTAGTGCCTGCGCCCGCTCGGCACTGCCTGCTCGCGCTTTGGGCGACACCGCTTGTCAAAATGCTTTTAGCATTTTGGCGGCGCTAACTCTCGACGTACTTTTGTACGCCTTCGGGGCGCGATCGGAATTTTTTGCTCTAAATCCGTGTGCCCCTTTCGGTAGCGCTTATCGGTAAGCGATCTCAATCGTTCCAGGTATAGAATTGGCGAACGCCGTCGTATTCGCGATACCAGTCGAAGATGCGGTTCTTGCCGCGGAAGAAGAACTCAGAGGGGGTGCAGGTGCGGTGCCAGTCGGCAAGGATCGCGTGTTCCGAGGGGGTGACCGTAGCGGCCAAGCGGAAGATATCGGCCATGCGCTGCTTATCCTTTTCGGATAGGATCCCAGGGGTGACCGAAGCAAGGACGGTTGTACCCGAGATGGCCATCGCCTCCATAAAGTCGAGGTTCATCTCGTGTGAGACCTTTTCGGTGAAGGCGGCGCAGTCGGGGTCGATGGTAAAGAAGGTGCCGTTTTGGGGCAGGCGCATCAGGCTGTGGATGCCGTCGCGGCGCGTGACCTCAAAGTTGTTGCCACTCGTATCGCCGCTGATGCGTTGAATCTGGTGGATGCCCGCTGCCAAGTGATTGATGGTGTTGCACCCGATAACCAGGGCATCGCCCGCCGCGCCCTGAATGGTCTTAAAGAGATTTTTCACGATCTCTGCATTGGTAAGGGTCGTATCGTAGAAATGATAGGGCATCTGCTCGCGGTAGTGGGTGCCGAACAGATCGAGCGTGGTAAAATCGTGCTTGATCAGCTCATATCCCCACGAAACGATGCGGGAAATATCCTCGTGGATCTTTTCCAGCGAGAAGGGGTGAGAGGGGTCGAGGATAAAGCCCTTCTTTTCGTAGGGGCTTTGGTAGCTGGCCTCAAAGGGGACGTGCGACATCGTCTGCAAGGGGCGGAGCCAAAGGCCGGGGCGGCAGCCCTTTTCCTTCACCAAAGCGGCCATTTTCACCATATCGGGGAAGCGCTCGTTCGAGCGGTCCCAAGGCCCACCGTTGAAGATGGAACCGCGGGGGTTGGGGCCGGTATGGTTGATCTGCCAGCCGTCGTCCATCACGAGGAAGGGGCGGTGGGGAAGACCCCGGCAAAGCGCCCCGAGATCGTCCGCCTCGCCAAGGAAGGTTTTTTCGTTGGTTACCCCGTAGGCCCAATACCAGTTGTTAAAGCCGAACACAGGGGTATCGGGCAGGTTGGGCTTCTCACACATCCTCGCGCAGAACTCACGGTAGGCAAAGAAGGGGGCTTCCCCCTCTCTTCCTTCACGGCAGATGACCTCGGCGCAAAGGAGGGGCTCCTTAGGGCTGATGCCGCCAACACCGTTGCGCACGTCAAGCCACAGCGTAATGCCCGAGCGGTCGCATTGCCAGAAAACGAAGGAATTGCATCCGGTCTTAACCCCGTAGCAATGGGTCGTCAGCCCGTCGGTCGCGCAGAAATCCCAAGGGATGATGCGCTCGGGGGTCATGGCCCACCAGCAAAGCTCGTTATCCCAGCAGCGTTCGACCGCGTCTCCGAATACCGAGGAGATGCCGCCCATATCGCCGCGGAAGCGAAGGCGGATACGCTTGACCTTCTTTTCGGTCGGAAGAAGGTATATATGTAAAGAATTCTTTTCAATCTTGAAATCCAGAGCGTCTATCTCGTTTGCGCCGGATTCCTCAAAGCGGATGGGGGTATCCTCAGCCTGCAGCTTAACGTTATCGGGCAGTCGGATAAGGTCGATGAAATTGGCCATAGGATTCTCCTTTATCGGTTAGTTCTTTTTATAAAGCAAAAGGCGGAAGGCGGCGGTGCAAGCAAGGGCGGGAAGCCTATGCAGCCGTTCCTTTCCTTCTTCGGGGGTGCGGTAATAATAAGGGGTCATTTTGAAAAGATCCTCGATCGCCTCGGGCCCCTCAAGCCGAAGCGGGAAGGAAAGCGCTTGGTTTGAAAGCAGGGTAAAGCCCAAAAGCGTCGCTACAAAAATACCGATTACTTCGCTCATATTGGAAGCAAGCAAGAACTGAATGGCTTTACGGATATTATCGTAAATACGTCTACCTTCTTCCACTGCGCCGACGATGGTAGCAAAATTGTCATCCGCAAGTACCATGTCCGCAACGTTTTTCGTTACGTCCGTACCTGTTATGCCCATACCCACGCCGATATCAGCCGCCTTGATAGAGGGCGCGTCGTTTACGCCGTCCCCCGTCATCGCGGTAATATAACCGTCCGCACGCCAAGCGTTGACAATACGCGTCTTATGCTCAGGTTGTACGCGAGCGTATACGCTAATCGTCTTGTATTCCTTCATGAACGTTTCGTCGTCCATTTCGTCAATTTGAGCGCCC
>JAZRFI010000054.1:0-12302 GCA_045661285.1 Eubacteriales bacterium
ATATGCTCGGCCACGTCCAAGGAGCGAACGCGACCGTTATGGTTTTGCAAAACGTAAATGCTTTCAAGATACATTTCGCCCGATTCCTGCAATCGCACAGCACACCCTCCTTGCTTTGTTTTTATCATTATAGCACACAAAAGGAAAGAAAGCAAGCCCCCGCGCAAAAAGCCGCCCGTTAACGCGTTAACGGGCGGCTTTGCATACTTATCCTTGTATCGTTTTGTTTACAGAGCAAGGAGAAAGGATCGGAAATTAAAGCCTGATTTTCTTTTTAACGATATCGACCACGCGGACGATCACCGGCGTCAAGACCAGGTTGATAACGAATTCCCCCACAAAATTCAGCCCCGCAAGACCAATGAAAATAAACGCCAGGGTGCCGTTATATCCGCCGACGGCATCGGGAAAAAGCGAAGGAAGGCTGCCGTAATAGAAGATCAGCATACCGACAACGAAGATGCCCGTATTGATAACGGGGGCACTGATAGAGGCCAGCACGGTCTGCACCGTAATGTTTTTGCCCTTCAGAGCCTTACCGAGCGCTTGGTAGATAAGAGCCGAGCCAAGGCCCGCCATCGTCGCCTTTAAAAGGCAAAGGACAATAAACCAGAAGGGCTTTGCCTGAAAGAGAAGAAGCGAGAAACCGTCGGCCCCCGTGATCCCCATGATCATCGTGACAAGCCCGAACACGAAACCGAGGAAGGCGCCGGCCTTTGCCCCGAGAAGGCAGGCCCCGATCACGATCGGCACCAGCACCAAGGACATCGGAAGCGGCCCGATCTTGATAATGACAGCCGTTGTTTGTAAAACCACAATAAGGGCGGCAAGCATGGCGCTTTGTACCATGACCATCACCTTTTTTTGTGAACCGTACTTCATTGTAATATACCTCCGTTAAAAAGACGAAAACTCAAAGATTTCGCTTACATTATACCACAGAAAGCGCCGTAATGCAAGCCTTTATTTCAGCATCAGCTCGGCAATGAGGCGCGAAAGCTCGGTGGGGCTTTCGATCGGCAGTCCGCTGACAAGGCGGGCGTTGGCGTAAAGGATCTTCGTATACGAAGCCAGCGTTTCCTTGTCCTCTTTATAAAGCGATTTCAGCTTATCGGCGACGGGGTGATTGCGGTTGATCGAAAGGCAAAGCTCTGCCTTCGGGCGATCGCCCTCTACCCCCGGCATGCGGTTCAGCGTTTTTTCCATCGCGATCGAGATCTCCCCTTCGCTGGACAGCGCGGCGGGGTGGCTTGAAAGACCGACGGCAAAGCGAACCGAGCATGCGCCCCCAAGGCTCTCCTTCATAAAGTCCAGCATATCCCCATTTTCGCCGTTTTCCTTTTCAAGGGCCTCTTTTTCGGCATCCCCCACGAGGGCGGGGCTCTCCTTCACCGCGTCGGCAAATTCCTTCTCCTCGTAGCTGCCGAGCATCGCAAGGGCAAACTCGTCGATCTCTTCGGTAAGATACAAGACCTCGTACCCCTCGCTAACCGCGCTTTCCACCTGCGGCAGAAGCGCAACGCTATCAAGGCTTTCGCCCGAGGCGTAGTAGATCTTTTCCTGCCCCTCCTTCATCCGTTCCTTGTATTCACGCAAGGTGACGAACTTCCCTTCCTTCGAAGACTTGAAAAGAAGCAGATCGGCAAGGGTGGCTTTATGCATACCGTAATCGCTGTATACGCCGTATTTCAGCTGGGCGCCGAAGACCGAGAAAAAGCTTTCGTACTTTTCTCTTTCGTTTTCCAGCATCTTTTTAAGCTCGGAGGTGATCTTCTTTTCGATCGACTTGGCGATCGCGCGCAGCTGGCGATCCTCCTGCAACAATTCACGCGAGATATTTAAGGATACCCCCGTCGAATCAACGACACCGCGCACAAAGCTGTAATGATCGGGCAAAAGCTCACGGCATCTTTCCATGATCATCACGCCGCCCGAATAGAGCTGAAGCCCCTTCTCAAATTGACGGGTGTAATAATCGTACGGGGCTTTGGCGGGAATAAAGAGCATCGCGTCAAAGACCACCCCGCCCTCTGCCTTTTGGCGAATTACTTTTGCGGGCGGCTCAAAATCAAAATAGCTGTCGCGGTAAAAGGCGGCGTATTCTTCGTCGGTGACCTCCGAGGCGGGGCGCTTCCAAAGCGGGATCATGCTGTTGAGCGTTTCGTCTTCCCAAACCGTTTCGAATTCGCCCTCGCTCCCCTCTTTCGGTTTTTGCTTTTCCACCTGCATCCGAATGGGGTAGCGGATATAATCGCTGTATTTCTTCACAAGCGCGCGCAAGCGGTGTTCATCAAGATACTCGCCGTATTTTTCGTCCTCGGTATCCGCCTTGATAGAAAGCGTGATCTCGGTGCCCTCTCCCTCTATGTCACAAGGGGTGATGGTATACCCATCAGCACCCGAGGATACCCACTCGTGCGCCTCTTTTCCGGCGGGGCGGCTTTTCACCGAGATCGTATCGGCTACCATAAAGGCCGAATAAAAGCCAACGCCGAACTGACCGATGATATCGATCTCCTCCTTATCGGCAAGGGCGGGATCGTGCTTAAAATCAAACGAGCCGCTTTTGGCGATCACGCCGAGGTTGGAATCCAGCGTTTCTTCATCCATCCCGCAGCCGTTATCGACGATCGTAAGCGTTCTTTTTTCCTTGTCGGGGATCAGACGGATCTCATAATCCGCGCGCCCCTTTCCCGTACCGCCGCCCGAAAGCGAGGCAAAATAGCTTTTGTCGATCGCGTCGGAGGCGTTGGAGATCAGCTCACGCAAAAAGATCTCCTTATGCGTATAGATCGAATTGACCATCATATCAAGCAGCTTCTTCGATTCGGTTTTAAACTGTTTTTTTGCCATTTTCTTTTCCTCTTTATTCCTTTTGGGAAATGCTTCCCTTTTTCTATATCGGATACGCTTATTGTAGACCCTTTTTTGAAAAAAGTCAAGAAAAGCCCCGCCGTTTCTCTTTTTTTTTACGTCGGTTGCCTCAAGAATTGCCGCCTTCGCCCCACGCGTACGGACTTTTTTGGGAAAATAGCGAAAAAAATCGGCAAACCTCTTCTCTTTTTCAAAAAGTATGCTATAATGAAAATGATCTTTTTACAAAAGGAGCTATATCATTATGGAAAACAAAATTTGCAAGGTTGCCATTATCGGCTGCGGCGGGCGCGGTGGGCGCACCTACGGCCCGATGTTCTTTCGCAACAAAGAAAAATTTCTGATCAACTCGGTCTGCGACATTAAGCCCGACCGTGTGGATTGCTATAAAGCGCTTTGGTCACTGGACGAGAAGAACTGCTTCTACACCGAGGAATCCTTCTTCGAAGAGAAGCACGGCGATCTTTTGGTCGTCGCGACGCAGGACCGTGACCACGTTCGCCACGCCATCCGCGGGCTTGAGCTGGGGTACGATATCCTTCTCGAAAAGCCCATCTCCCCCGTGAAGGAAGAGCTGGTTCGCCTGCTTGAAGCCCAGAAAAAATACAACCGCAAGATCCTTGTTTGCCACGTTCTGCGTTACGCCCCCGCCTACTTAAAGATGAAATCGCTGCTTGATGAGGGCGCGATCGGTAAAATTTTACACATCGAATGGATCGAGCAGGTGGGCTGGTGGCATCAGGCGCACAGCTTTGTTCGCGGCAACTGGCGGAACGAATCCGAGACCTCGCCGATGATCATGGCCAAATGCTGCCACGACCTTGACCTTTTGCAGTACTACGCCGATTCGCGCGCCGCTACCGTTTATTCCGAGGGCGCCATTTCCTTCTTCAATGAGAAGAACAAGCCCGAGGGCGCGACCGACCGTTGCGAGACCTGCCCCCACATCAACACCTGTAAATACAGCGCCGAGCGTATCTACATTGAGCGTTGGCGCAAGAATAAGCCCGCCTGCGCCTGGCCCTATAACATCTTCTGCTTTGAGGAACCCATGACCGAAGAAGGGCTCCGCAAGGCCTATCAGACCACCCAGTACGGCCGCTGCGTCTTCGCTTGCGACAACGACGTTATGGACAACCAAACCGTCGTCATCAACTTTGAAAACGGCATCAAGGCCAACCTGACGATGACCGCCTTCACCAACGCCATGGGGCGCCGCTGCGCCTTCCACGGCACCGAGGGCGAGCTGATCTTTGACGAGCGCCGTGACGAGATCCGCGTTTGCTCCTTCTTTGAGGAAGAAAAGGTCTATAAGATCTCCGAGCTTCTTAACGACAGCATGCTCAACTCCTACGGCCACGGCGGCGGCGACTTCGTCCTGGTTGAAACCATCTACGATATGATCTTCAACGGCAAAGAAGCCCCCACCTCGCTTGAAAACTCGGTCGAGAGCCATCTCATCGCCCTCGCCGCCGAGGAATCGAGAAAATCCGGTAAGACGGTTACCCTTCACTGATCCGCATAAAAAAAGCCAACCGAAACGGTTGGCTTTTTCTTTGTATAGAGAAGCCTTCTGTAAAAAAGAGGCGCTATATAATAAAGGTTTTAGATGCAAAACGCTTCTAAAACCTTTTTTACTATTCTCAATATTTTTGCAATCTCTATTATTTGCCGTATTATAAGCAAATATGTAAAGAATACCTTTCAGAATTCAACCGCGCAGCCGTCGTAAGAGGCGAGAAAGCCGTGCTCGGCCGCTACCTTTTCAAGCCGCTCGAAAAGCGGGTTTCCGTTATGGGAAAAGTGGTTGACGTAACGTAGGGTTTTTGGGGTAACGGCGCCGAGCTCCTCTAAGCGGTGAAGCAAGCGTTCGTTATCAAGAAGCCCCATATGGCGCAGTGAGCCGGGGGCGCTATCAACCAGCGTGCAATCCAGGCTTACAAGGTCAAAGACCCATTTCCTTTCGGCGATATAGGCAAGCACCTCGTCGGGAGGGAACGCCGTATCGTGCGCGTACAAAAGCGTCTTTTCCCCCTCGATCACATAAATAAGCGCAACCCCCTCGCCCTCCGCGTGGCGGGCAGGGAGAGCCGTCACACGGTATTCGCCGAGCGTTAGCGTTTCGTATGAAGCAATCGGAATCGGCACAACACCGGGGGGAATTTCACCCAAGGCGCCGATCACCGCCGGCGAGCCGACGACGTGAAGCGTTCCCTCGCGCATTTCGTGGGCGTGGGGCGCTTGGCGCAAGAAAAGCTCTTGGGGATAAAAATGGTCTGCGTGGGGGTGGGTGATCAAAAGATAGCGAAGCGCATCCCCCTCGATCCCGTTTTGCAAAAAGTGATGATAGGTATCGGGGGAAAGATCGATAAGAAGATCGTCGTTGATCAAAGATTGCGAACGGGTGCGGATATTCTTCCCGCCCAGCCGCCCGGCTTCCAGGCAAAAGGGGCAACGGCAGAAAAGCGCGGGGAACCCCTCCGCAGCGGCCGTACCAAGATAAGTCAATTTCATGTTTGTTTCATCCTTTTATGCCCCCTGCGGTGCTATACGAAAAACCTTTCTTTTCGGTTAAATCTCGATCTTAGCGATCTTAACGACCAGCTGCTCGCCGTAAAGCTGCGGCGTGGTCATAAGGGTGACCCGATCGCCCTCTTGCGTGAAGGAGACCTCTTTTCCGTTATCCAGCCACTTGATCGATTTGATCTTTTCGGGGATGGTAAAGCGGTTGTTGTATTCGGGGGTCTGCTTCGCAAGCTCTACGTTGATGCTCGCCGCGATCGGAAGCCCGTAAGCGAAGAAATAATAGGCGTTCTCCCCGCGAAGGATAAATTCCTTTTCCTTGCCCTCGATCTCGATCTTAGCGGGGCGGGGCAGATACAGCGCCTCGGCGTTGATGTTGACCCATTCGCCAAGCGTTGCAAGCATCGCCTTATCCAGGGGGCGAAGCTTTCCGTTCCCCATCGGGCCTACGTTGATAAGCAGGTTGGCGCCGTAGCGGCGGCAGGTGCAAAGATCCTCAATGATCTCCGCCAACGATTTAAAATTAAAATCGCGCTTGGCGTATCCCCAGTGGTTGGCAAAGATCTGGCACATCTCGCTGGCAATGTATTTGGGAGAGCCCTCCAAATTGATCGGCTTCGGGCGGCCGCGCTCAAAGGTGACCGAATCAAGCTCGATATGCCCAAGCGCGCCCATAGCCATAAGCCCCGTGTTATTAATGATCATCGCCTCGGGCTGATAGCTGCGGATCAGGGAATAAAGGGCGTCCTCCTCCCAGTCCGAATCCGGCTTCGACCACATTCCGTCAAACCAAAGGCCGCCGATCTTTCCGTAATTTTTGCAAAGGATCTCAACGCTTGCGCGCAGATACTTCAAATACGTGGGAAAATCCTCTTGAAAGCTTTTTTCATGCCAGTCAAGCAAGGTATGATAAAAGAAGGGGATGATGCCGTAGCGGTTACAGGCGTCTACGAATTCGCGCACCAGATCGCGCCCCGCGGCAGAATGGGGGGCGTCGTACTCGTTAAGACCGCAGGTATCGAACAGCGAAAAGCCGTCGTGGTGGCGGGTCGTCAGCGTGATGTAGTTGCACCCCGCCGCCTTGGCGGCAAGCGCCAGCTCCTCTGCCCAATCAGCGTCGGGAACAAAGCGGTCGACCAGCGTGGCATACTCCTCGGGCGTGGTGTTGCGCCCGTACGCCCACTCGCCCTTAGCGTTTTCGCTATATAAGCCGAAATGGACGAAAAGCCCTATTCCGTATTTTTCGAATCTTTTAATATAGTCCTTAACGATCATAGGCGTTCCCTCTCGTTTTTCTTCATTATAACACCGATTCCCCCAAAAGTAAAGAAAAAACGAAGCAACCGAAACGCGAAATCGCTTAAATGCTAGGGATATTCGTTTTGGCAAGGATTCATCCCCCCGGCGCCCGATTGAAGAATCAGAGGCATTGCCCGTCGGCCATACGACCGACGCCCTGCCCTCTCTGCCGATTTTTGATTACATCGGCGGCATGACGGGGGAAGAACGCAACGGGCTTATAAAACAGCTATCGGTCTCAAACATACACCGATACGAAAAGCACCGTACGGGGCGGCAAAAAATGCCGCCCTTTTTTATTAAACGTATTGAAATATTCAAAGCGGTATGGTATAATGTATAATGAATAAAGTTGGCTTTCTTGCCTTATGAAGCTATATTTCATACGCTTTTTGCGTTTTAGCCGAAGCGTACCGCACGCGCCAAAACAGGCAAAAATCCGTATGTGTCTTTGTTTTTTGAAAGGAGAATTTTATGTTATCACCAGAGGAAATCATGCAGCTTTTCGGAAGCCTTATATGGCTTTTGGCCGGCGTAGGCGTTTTCATCGTAGGTATGAACTTTATGAGTGATGCCTTGGAGAAAAGCGCCGGCGGCGGAATGAAGAGATTGCTTGAAAAAATCAGCAACAACCGCTTCTCGGGCGTAGGGATCGGGGCAGGGGTTACCGCCATTATCCAAAGCTCCTCCGCTACCTCGGTTATGGTCATCGGTCTTGTAAACGCCGGGGTCATGACTCTTATGCAAGCAACCCCGATCATCATGGGCGCCAATATCGGTACCACCATCACCGGTGTCCTTGTTGCGCTTAAAAACGACTATTTCAACATGCTTATGTATCTTCTCGCGTTTGCGGGGGTGATGATGGGCTTTGCCAAGAACGAAAAAGTAAAGCTGGCCGGTCTGCTTTGCTCGGGCCTTGGGCTGGTCTTCGTTGGGCTGAACGTGATGAGCAGTGAGGAGGCCTTTGGAAATCCTTTGGTTGAAGAGCTGTTCACCGGCGTATTCAAGCGGATCGATTTCCCGCTTCTTCTTATCTTAGTCGGCGTTATCTTTACGGCGCTTATCCAAAGCTCTTCCGCTTCAACGGGTGTCGTTATAACCATGGTTGGCGCAGGGATCCTCCCGCTGGATCTGGCCTTGTTCATCATTCTTGGCGCGAACATCGGTACCTGCGTAACGGCGTTGCTTGCCTCTGTCGGGGCCAATGCCAATTCCAAGCGCGTCGCGCTGATACATTTCACCTTTAACGCGATCGGTACGGTGTTGTTTACAGCGCTGATCTGGATCTTCCACGAACCGGCTGTCAACCTGCTCGTATCCATCTTCCCCGGAAGCGATCCGATGTCGCTGCAAATGCGCGTATCGACCTTCCACGTTATCTTCAACGTAAGCACCACCGCCGTCTTGCTTCCGTTTACCAAGCATCTTGTGAACTATTCCTGCCTCGTTATCAAGGATAAGGAAGAAACCGAAGAGGTCCTCACCCTCAAATACGTGGATGAAAGACTTTTAACGACGCCGCCTATCGCCTTGATGCAGGTCAAAAAAGAAATCGACTACATGCTTGGCTTAGTTGAAGAAAACATCGGCCTTTCCTTTGAGGCGATGGACAAGCGCTCCCCCCTTCACGGCGATCGGATCAAGGCCAACGAAAAGGTGATCGACTTCACCAACGGAACCTTGACCAAATTCCTTATAAAGCTCTCCTCCGGCGCTTCGCAAAGCGACGAAAGAGTGATCGGCTCGTATTTCCACGTCCTTAACGACCTTGAGCGTATCGGCGACCAAGCCGAGAACTTCTTTGAAATAGGCGAGGAAATGCTGGCGAAGAAGATCGAATTTTCCGAAAAGGCGCTCGGAGACATCCGAAAAATGCAGGAAAAGATCGTAGAGATGCTTCTTATCTCCAAGGATGCCTTTGAAAACCTCAATAAAGAAAGGCTTCCGGAATTGGCCGCCTTAGAGGATGAGGTGGACGGAATGAAGAAAGAGCTTACCGCAAGCCACTTCTCGCGCTTAGCGGAAGGAAATTGCAGCATGGAGGTAAGCCCTTATTACGCCTCTGCCGTCGCGAGATTAGAGCGCGTTGCCGACCACCTTGTCAACGTTGGGTACAGTATCGTAAACCCGATCGGCTCTCAAAAGGAAAGCTATTAAAAAGCGCCTGCATATGGCGCGCATGCGGCTCTTTCCGCCTGAAATCAAAAAGACCGAGCAAAAAGAGAGTACTCTTAAGGACGGTCTTTGAAAACCAATAGAATACGTTACCAACCGACAGTAAGAGGACGGGGAACTTTTTGAGTTTTCCGTCCTCTTTTGTGGCAAATATTTTTTAAGAACAGCCGGCATACCGATGCTCAAACGCCTTAAAAGCTCCTCGAATATGCATTCTAAAAACAGCAACACAAATATACGGTGATACTCTGCTAAAACTTATATTGTTTGAGTTTTTCTCTGCTTTTTTTGATTTTTTTAAAAGTCAGAAAAGGGCCAATATAAACACAGAAGATCGCCCATATTATAAACTGTATAATTCCTCCAAAAAATCCAAACAGACACCCTTTATTGTCGGTTGTGGAGGATACTCTGTAGTTGTTTCCGTATTCATGTGTAACCTGAATATGTGTCGTTTCAATTTTTTCTCCTACTTCAAACCCCGTTTTTCCTGCCTTAAAAATGCTTCTGACAACCTCCGGCAAATATGTAATAAGTGTGGCATATCCCCAGTTTGTGAGCAGCAGGCATGGTGGAACAATGATATAGCTGAGAGTTTGAGGCGTGTCAAATAATGAAAACAACCGATAAACGAGCAGTATTCCAAACAGTGCTAATATTGTAAAAACAATATATAATATAGACACTTTTTTTACCCATTTTTTTACATGTCTATAATCACGTACCGTTTTAATTTCTTGCGGCCTTGAATAATTAGCAAAAAGATCTTTGAGAAATTTTTTTATTACATTAGTTAAATCGTCCATATTACTCCTTTATCCTACAAAGCGTTCCTTATAGTATTTAACCAATATTACGAAAATTGCAACTACAAATAGCGGGGGAAAAACCAATCCCAACAGCATCCACGGCGCACAACCTATTTTTTTGAAAAAATCCTTTTCTTCGGAAACCATTTCTGCCGGTTCAATGATGATATATTCCAAACCGGCTTTCTCATAAAGATAACCGATTGTACACATATCGCCTTTGTCGTTATACCTCGCTAAAATAGGTCTTATCGGACAACTTTTCGGTCCCTTTGTTATGTGAACGTTATATCTATTTAACCTGTGGTCAGTCAATCTGAAATTCAAGTCTCTAAATTTTTGAGAGTGCAACTCAAACCCGCGTCTTTTTGCTATTTTTACAATATCATTTTTTGAATAATATTGGGTGGTTTCTCCCGGTTTTAATACAAAAAGGCTTAGCCCCTTTGCTCCCGCACCAATATGACCGTCTACAAATAAATGCTCCTTTGTAGTATAATCAAGAGATACTGTTCTTTGAGTCTTTGCTCCTTCGAAACTGCTTTCTCCAACGCCGGTGGAATTGCATTCTATATAAGCATTATAATATTTAACATCTTCGCCTATAATGATGTCTTCTTCGGTAATGTCTTTAAGGTAATTCAGAAGTTTCCTTGTTTTGGTATTGGTCTCAGCTTTTGTTTCGATGTGTTTTTGCAAATGTGTTATGATTTCCTTGTTGTTCATCTGTTCCCTCCTGTAGTATAAAATAAAAAGAGCACCAACGAAGCTGTCTCCCCATAAGGAAGTATTTGTATGTAGGAGGTATTGTGACCGATTTCGGTCACAATACCTCTTGCTGCGTTATACGGCTTCTTTGTTGCCCTTGACTCTGCCGTGAAGCACGATGAAATCGTCCTCTTTGGCGGTATGCAAGTTAATGATGCAGACAGCATTGTAGCAATATCCACTCTCTTCATAGTAAGATCGTCCATCGTGGTCTGCTTAAGGAACTGCTTGTAGCCCTCCATCAGTTCTTCAAGAGGAATCATCTAATTCATATACCGGAGCTTCAACAACTCGCGATGACGAATCTTTTGAAATATGTGCCAAGCTGTTCCTTTTCCTTTTAGCTAAAAGAACAGCTTTTTTGTATTCCTTATCCTCAAATATAGGGTATCTTCTGTCTATAACAGGATAAGTACCTCGTCTGAAAACAATAATATCGCCCAAAGGCATGTATAAAACTTTTTCGAGAGGAGCATTGAGTCTTTCAGATATATTTTTGGCTGTTTCAAGATCTGAGCCACCGAGGTATAATATAGTATCGCAGTTGTTCATAATGGTTTTGCAACCATATTCACCGTACATTGCCTTGAGCTGACTTTCTGACTGCAATACGATTGTTGAACTAATACCCTTTGAACGAAACTTAGAGATATATTCTGGGAAAGCTTTAATTACGCTACCGCACGCAAAATCGTCCATGATAAGATGAACTGGAATAGGAAGCCTCTTGCACGGATACTTATCTGCAATCTTTGAAAGTTCGTTGATACATATATCAAAAATCATATTAACAAACGAATTAAGATAGTTGTTTTCCCCATTGGCAGTAATAAAGAGGACACTGCGTTCGGAAGCAAATTTCTTAATATCAAAAGATTTTCGATTTCTGAACATTTCCTTCAAACCTGGATTAAAAACTGCTGTTAATGTTGTTCTTAAAGTTGAGAAAACACAACCTGCAGTCTTAATAGGTAGGACTTTCAAACTGTCAAAAGGCTCAATCATTGGATGCTCTGGATGCTTTTTCTTGATTTCTTGAAGATGCGAATCTACCGAGGTCTTGATTAACCCATATCCATCTTCAATGTTTATTTTCTTGATGATAAAGTCAAGAAAATCAGCGAAAGTTGCATTGCTCTCCGTTGCAATCACGTAATATAGCCCAAACTTAGCCAATACTGCTGATGCATCATCCCAATATCGGTCTGCAGAAGAATTTTCTCTCTGAGGGGTTAAATTTACAATTGCGCTGGCAAGAACGCTTATATCTTCATCGGAAGCTACATAGTATAGCGGATCAAATGCTACATCGCTCTGCTTAGGATCTGTAAGATTTAATTCATATACCTTAGTCCCTCTGCTTTCAAGTAGTGGGCTGTACTGATCGTAAAGCTCACGCTTAGGATCATAAACTATGAAGCTTCTCTCAAAAGCATTTAACATATCAGGTTCTATTATAGATTTGGACTTTCCGCTTCCCGTACATCCAATAACACATATATTGTTATTCAACTGAGTTTGACGGGAATCGGTACTCACTATCATCTTTTCACTTAATACTACACTGTCCATTGTTTCTTCCTTTCATTTTTTATTTCTTGTATTGGGCAGATATCCTTTCGTAAACTCGCATGGTAATTCTGCCTTTAAGTACTGTTTTAACAAACACCATTGTGTTTATAACACCGAGCAATTGGCTCATCGTCATATCGGATTGTACCATTTTAGTTAGAAGTCGATGTTTTAATCTGATCTTGCGTTCTGCCAGCTTAGTTTTAACAAATTTTTCTTCGCATAGCATTATCAGCTTCAAGTCGGATCGTAGCCATGTCGTTCTGTGAGCCAAGGAGT
>JAZRFI010000055.1:0-5762 GCA_045661285.1 Eubacteriales bacterium
AAAGATGTCGCCAAAGCCGCCGAAATCGCCGAAGCCGCCAAAGCCGCCAAAGCCCGCGCCGCCACCGCCACCCGCCTCGAAAGCGGCGTGACCGAAGCGGTCGTACTGCGAGCGCTTTTCGGCATCCGAAAGCACGGCGTAGGCCTCGTTTACCTCTTTAAATTTTTGTTCGGCCTCCGCGTTGCCGGGGTTCATGTCGGGGTGATATTGCTTGGCAAGCTTGCGGTAAGCCTTTTTGATCTCGTCGTCCGAGGCGCTTTTCCCTACGCCTAAGACCTCATAATAGTCGCGTTTGTCTGCCATTGTGTTCTCCTATCCCCGAAGGGAGGTACGTAGTAAAGTCACGCTAAGGGCAAGCCGTGCGGCTTGCCCTTTTTTGCGTTTTGTGATTATTTATCGGTTTTGTCCTCGTACTCGGCGTTGTAGGTGCCGTCACCGTTTCCGCCCGCGTTCGGATCGAAGCCCTGCGCGCCCGCTTGCTTATACAGCTGCTCGGAGATCGCGTAGAAGGCTTTTTCAAGGGCCTCGGTATCGGCCTTGATCGCCTCGGTGTCGTTGCCCTTTACGGTTTCCTTCAGCTTGTCAAGGGCGGCGTTAACGGGGGCCTTGTCGGCATCGGCGATCTTGTCGCCCATTTCCGAAAGCGCCTTCTCACTCTGGAAGATGAGGGTCTCGGCGCGATTCTTGATGTCGACGGCTTCCTTCTGCTTTTTGTCTTCCTCGGCAAAACGCTCGGCATCCTTCACGGCGCGGTCGATATCCTCTTGGCTCATATTGGTCGAAGAGGTGATGGTGATATGCTGTTCTTTGCCTGTACCCTTATCGGTGGCGGTTACGTTTACGATGCCGTTGGCGTCGATATCAAAGGTAACCTCGATCTGGGGAACGCCGCGGGGGGCGGCGGGGATCCCGTCGAGAATGAAGCGGCCGAGGGTGGTGTTGCCGGCGGCCATTTCGCGCTCACCCTGCAAAACGTGGATCTCAACCGAGGTCTGCCCGTCGGCAGCCGTCGAATAGACCTGGCTCTTCTTTACGGGAATGGTGGTGTTTCTTTCAATGATGCGGTTGAATACGCCGCCAAGCGTCTCGATACCGAGAGAAAGGGGCGTAACGTCGAGAAGCAGAAGATCCTTTACGTCGCCGTCAAGAACACCGCCCTGGATCGCGGCGCCGAGGGCTACGCACTCGTCGGGGTTGATGCCCTTGAAGGGATCCTTACCCGTGAAGCGCTTGACCGCCTCCTGTACGGCGGGGATACGGGTCGAGCCGCCGACGAGAAGAACCTTGTCGATCTCGGAAGCCGAAAGACCGGCATCCTGAAGGGCCTTCTTCGTGGGGATCATGGTGCGTTCGACGAGGTCGGCCGTCAGCTTATCGAATTCGGCACGCGAAAGCGTGGCCTCGAAGTGCAGGGGGCCCGCCGCCGTCGCGGTAATAAAGGGCAGGTTGATGTTGGCCGAGGTCATACCCGAAAGCTCGATCTTCGCCTTTTCGGCAGCATCCTTCAGGCGCTGCATGACCATTTTGTCCTTGCGCAGATCCACGCCGTATTCCTTTAAGAATTTATCGGCCATCCAGTCAATGACGCGTTGGTCGAAGTCGTCACCGCCGAGCTTGGTGTCGCCGTTGGTGGCCAGAACCTCGAATACGCCGTCGTCGATCTCAAGAAGCGATACGTCAAAGGTACCGCCGCCAAGGTCGAAGACCATGATCTTCTGATTGTTTTCCTTATCCATACCGTAGGCAAGGGCCGCGGCCGTCGGCTCGTTAATGATCCGCTTGACTTCAAGGCCCGCGATCTTACCGGCGTCCTTGGTGGCCTGGCGCTGGGCGTCCGAGAAGTAAGCGGGAACCGTGATGACCGCCTCGGTCACCTTCGTGCCAAGGAAGGCCTCGGCATCCGCCTTCAGCTTCTGCAGCACCATCGCCGAGATCTCCTGAGGGGTGTACTTCTTGTCTTCGATCGCAACCTTATAATCGCTGCCCATCTCGCGCTTGATGCTCATAACGGTGCGATCGGGGTTGGTGATGGCCTGGCGCTTGGCGACCTGGCCGACCATTCTTTCGCCGGTCTTGGAAAACGCGACGACCGAGGGGGTGGTTCTGGCCCCTTCGGGATTGGGGATAACGGTGGGCTCACCGCCCTCAAAAACAGCTACGCACGAGTTGGTCGTGCCAAGGTCGATACCAATGATTTTTCCCATGATTTATTTCCTCCGTAAGTTAAGTTTTGTTTTCATATTTATATTAATTGGCGACCGTTACCATGGCGTAACGCAGGATACGGTCTCCTTTTTTATACCCTTCGGCATGTACGGCGACGATCTCGCCCTCGCCCTTTTCCTCGTCCTCCACGTGCATGACGGCGTTGTGAAGGTTGGGGTCAAAGGTGTCACCAACCGCCCCGAATCGCTCTACCCCCGTAGCGGCGAGTGAATCGTTGGCGCTCTTTTCGGTCAACTTCAGCCCCTCGGCCACCTTTTCGGCATCCGAATACAGGGCGGCGCGTGAAAGATTGTCCATAACCGGCAAGAACTTCGCGAGCGTATCGTCAAGCCCGTCGGTATAGGCTTGCGCCTTTTCTTTTTCCGAGCGGCGGCGGTAGTTGTCGTACTCGGCGGCCAGGCGCAGGTATTTATCGTTCAGCTCGGCAAGGTCCTTTTCAAGCTTCTCGATCTTTTCCTTTAAGGCGTTTTCCTTTTTATCACACTTTTTTCCCTTTTCCGCGGGCTCTTCCTTTTTCTCGGCAGCCTCCTCGGTGGGGGTCACAACCTCTTCGTTTTGCAGATTTTCGTTGTTTTCCATGCGTTTTTATCCTTTCTCGTCGGGCAAAAGATCTCTTTCGCCGCGGTTAATCATATCGTCGATGCGGTTGGCCAACTGGTCGATGGTAGCGATGACCTTGGAA
Source organism: Eubacteriales bacterium (assembly GCA_045661285.1). Lineage (GTDB taxonomy): Bacteria > Bacillota > Clostridia > Oscillospirales > CAG-272 > UBA1740. The sequence continues at coordinate 2,909 of JAZRFI010000055.1, forward strand.
TAATCCATCCGTCGGGGGCCGATGACGCCGATGGCGCCCACGATCTTGCCATCCCTTTGAATATTACGGAAAATAAGGGTCGAATTCTCCATTTCCTTGACCGTGTTCTCGCTGCCGATATACACGTTGACCCCGTTTTGCGAGGCGCTCTCCAAGGGGACGAGGTTGCGTATCTCCTCTTTGTTTTCCAGAACGTCAAGAAGCCCGCGCAGATGATTGACGTCGGAATACTCGGGATAGCGCAAAAGGTGGTTGACCCCCTCCAGCGCGGTCTTGGGCAGATCGGATTCCGAAAGCGCGTCGTATACCGTACGCACGATCGGGGATACAAGCATCGAAAGGCGACCCATACCCGCCTCGATTCTTGACAGCACCGAAAGCGAAAATTCCTCGGTTCCAAGCCCCGTAAGCTTCTCGTTAAAGAGGTCGATAAGGCGACGAAGATCGCCCTCCTCCATCGGAAGCGGGGTCTTGATGGTGCGCGATTGCGCCGTGCCGCTTGAAAGCAGCATGACGAGAACGAACTGATAGCTATCGATCCTTACGGATTCGAATTTTTGAACCGAGACCGCGCCGTGGCGGTTCTTGACGGCGATGCCGGTGTAGTTGGTGACCGCCGCCGCGATGCGCGAGGCCTCGCGCAGCAACGTATCCATCTCGGCAAGCTTGGTTTGAAGCGAGGTGTTGATCGCCTCGATCTCCCCCGCGCTCATACGGTATTGCTGAAGAAGCGAGTTTACGTAAAAGCGATACCCAAGCTCACTGGGGATACGCCCCGCGGAGGTGTGCGGCTGCTCCAAGAACCCCATCTCCTCAAGCTCAGCCATCTCGTTGCGGATGGTAGCAGAAGAGCAGTTCAACTGCTGATTTTCGGAAAGGTATTTCGACCCGACGGGCTCACCGAAATTGATGTGCGCGTCAATAACCGCTTTCAGTATGCGCTTTTTCCGCTCGGATAAGCCGTATTCACTGACGCTTTTTTCGTTCATGCCGCCGCCCCCTTCCGTTTTATTTTTAGCACTTGACAATCGAGAGTGCTAAAATCTGCTTATAAGGTATCATACCTTGGGGCGAAAGTCAAGAGGAAAATGGGGGAAAGCTGTTAATTTTTTGTGAATTGGATAAAAAAGAGGCCGGCGCCCCCAAAAAGCGTTTCCTTTTTATGGAAAGGCCGACGAAAAAGCCCTTGACATCCCCCATAAAATAAAGTATAATAAAAGCAACGTATGGATAATGCCGCCGGGGACCGGTGACTCCTTCACGCAGAGAGGGGTCGCTTCGTTTCCTCCGGTACGATATACGAAAAAAGAACAGGTACAACAAAAGGAGGTATCCCGACATGGACCTTACCCTTGCTGTCGTTTTGATCGCAGCGGGGCTTCTTGTCGGTGCTCTCATCGGTTTTATTTTGCGTCGGCAGCTTTCCGAGCGTAAGCTTGGCTCTGCCGAATTGCAAGCAAGACAAATGATTGAAGACGCCATGCATACCGCCGAATCTCGCAAAAAAGAGATCCTGGTGGAGGCAAAAGAAGAAGCGCTTGCCATCAAAAACGATACCGAACGCGAGCTGAAGGAACGCCGCCGCGAGGTCGCGCACCTTGAAAACCGCGTAACCCAAAAAGAAGAAAACTTAGACCGCAAGATCGAAAATCTTGAAAAGAAGGAAAACGCCCTTACCGAAAAGGAAAAGGCGGCCGAGGCGATGAAGGAAAAGATCACCGAGGCGCTTACCGAGCAGCGCTCGGTCCTTGAAAGAATTTCGTCGATGACCGCCGAGGAAGCGAAGGCTGAGCTTTTGCACCGCTTAGAAAGCGAATTGCAGCACGAGACCGCCCTGAAGCTTTCCGAGTACGAGGCGCGCTTTAAAGAGGACGCCAACGATAAAGCCAGAGAGCTTTTGTCGCTTGCCATTCAGCGTTGCGCGGCCGACCACGTAGCCGAGATCGCAATCTCGGTCGTACCGCTTCCCAGTGAAGAAATGAAGGGCCGCATCATCGGCCGTGAGGGGCGGAATATCCGCACCATTGAGAACCTGACGGGGGTTGAGCTGATCATTGACGATACCCCCGAGGCGATCACGGTATCGGGCTTTGATCCGGTACGCCGTGAGGTCGCGCGCTTGGCGCTTGAAAAGCTGATTGCCGACGGCCGTATTCACCCCGCCCGTATCGAGGAGGTCGTGAATAAAGCGCAAAAAGAAGTCGATAACACCATCAAGCAGATGGGTGAAAAAGCGGTTTTCGAGACCGGTGTCCACGGGCTGACGCCCGAGGAGATCCGCTTGCTCGGGCGTTTGCATTTCCGTACCAGCTTCGGCCAGAATGTTCTGCGGCATTCGATCGAGGTCTGCTTCCTGTCGGGTATTCTGGCAGACGAGCTTGGGGTTGACGGAACGCTGGCCCGCCGCGCGGGGCTTCTGCACGATATCGGTAAGGCCTTAACGCAAGAAGCCGAGGGTACGCATATCCAGCTTGGCGTTGAGGTTGCGAAGAAGAACCGCGAGAGCCGCGAGGTCATCCACGCCATTGAGGCGCACCACGGCGACGTTGAGCCCACCACCACCATCGCCTTTATCGTCCAGGCGGCCGACGCAATTTCCGCCGCCCGTCCCGGCGCTCGCCGTGAGGACGTGGAAAATTACATCAAGCGTCTGCAAAAGCTTGAGGAGATCGCCAACGAGTTCACGGGGGTCGAGAAGACCTTTGCCATCCAGGCCGGCCGTGAGATCCGCGTAATGGACAAGCCCGAAGCGATCACCGACGACGGTATGACCATCCTCGCCCGCGACATCGCCAAGAAGATCGAGGAAACGATGGAGTACCCCGGTCAGATTAAGGTGAACCTGATCCGCGAG
>JAZRFI010000056.1:0-7641 GCA_045661285.1 Eubacteriales bacterium
GGTGCGGTAATAATAGGGGGTCATTTTAAAAAGATCCTCGATCGCCTCGCGGCTTGATAGGCATAGGGGGAAGCAAAGCCCCTCGTTTGCCAGCAGGGTAAAGCCGGGAAGTGCCGTATCGGTCACCTCGTTTTTATAGGGGGTGTCATAAAGGATCTCCTTTAAGGCAAACAGATGCTCTTCATCGGGAATGGCGAGAAGCAGGTATCCGTCCTTTTTCAAAATGCGGGTAAACTCCGCCAGCGCCAGCGGCGCAAAAATACAGCTGACAAGATCGGCCGCTTCATCGGGAAAGGGAAGCTTGTAGACGCTGGCTACGGCAAACTCGGCCCCCTTTATCCGTTTGGAGGCGGTTTTTAACGCGTCTTTGGAAAGATCAAAGCCGACCGTATGGGAAAAGGAGGCAAAAAGCGCCTCGGTATAATACCCTTCTCCACATCCGGCGTCTACCAAAACGCCGCCCTTCTTCGCGTTGGCAAGGCGGGAGATCGCCTCCCTCAAGGGGGCGTAGTATCCCCCGCCCAAAAAGCGGGTGCGGGAAGCGATCATTTCACGGTTATCGCCGTGCGCGCCACCGCCGAAAAGGAGATTGACGTAGCCGCCTTTTGAAAGGTCAAAGCTGTGGGAAAGCGGGCAGGATAAAAGCTTTTCTTGGCGCGTAAGCGGCGCCCCGCAATGCGGGCAAAGCAATAAAGTTTCCATAAAAAATCTTTCTTAATACGTATTGTGGATATTATACGTCTTAAAGAAAAAGATGTCAAGCCCTTTACAGGTAAGAAAAAAAATGATAAAATAGGAAAGGTATATACGAGGAAAAGAGGGAAAAATAAGATGAGTGAAAAGAAAAAGGGTCGAGTTCTCGGGGTCGATTACGGCGACGTTCGGACCGGCCTTGCCATATCTGACGAGGGGCAAACGCTGGCGTCGGGGATCACCACGATCTCGGTCGGCGGGATGATGAAGACCGCGCGCTATATCGCCAACCTCGCCAAGGAAAGAGGGGCGGTTCTCATCGTTATGGGGCTTCCCAAAAATATGGACGGCAGCGAAGGAAAGCGGGCCGAATTGGTACGGATCTTTGCTTCGATCCTTGAAAAAAGCACCGAGTGTCCCATCACCTTCTACGACGAACGGCTTTCTACCGTAGAGGCTTACGAATTCTTGAACCTGACCTCTACCGTCGGAAAGCGCCGCCGCGCGGCGATCGATACCCTCTCGGCCGAGATCATCCTACAGGATTATCTCGATTCTCAAAAATAATTTTTCAAGTGAAAAATTTCTCTTGTTCACATAGCTTTCACACGAAGCGATTATACTGAAAGTACATAAAAAATCAAAGGGAGAAAATAAACGATGAAACCTTTGCCGTTTACGCTGCAAAAAGAGAAAAAGCACACGCGGCTTTCACGCTTTTCTTTTGTATTTCTTGCCGCGCTTTTGTGCCTTTCCTTTACCGGGTGCGGCTTTTTGTCTCCGGATAACGATGGGGGCACGACAAGCGTGACCACCCTGCCCGATCGCGTCTTTTTATCCGACCCTACGGTATCGGGCATCGGCAGCATCACCATTCCCCAATACCCCCAGACCGACGCCGAGGCCGAGGCCGAGGAAGGCACGTATATGTACGTAGCCGAGGTTGCGAGCCCCTCGGTCGTTTCGATCACCACCGAAACCGTTTCCTATAACGGCAGCTACGTGACCGGCGGCGCAGGGAGCGGCGTGATCGTATACGAGCAGGGGGATTACACCTACGTGATCACCAATAAACACGTTGTGGACGGTAGCAGCCTGATCACCGTACACACCAACGAAGCCGAAAGCAGAAGCTACGAGGCTAAGCTGATGGGTAGTGATTGGCTTTCGGATATCGCGGTGGTTCGCATCACGGCAACCGGGCTTACGAAGGCTACGGTCGGAACCAGCGCCACGCTTTCCTTGGGGCAGGAGGTCGCGGCCATCGGAAATCCCTTGGGGGTTCTCGGCGGCACGATCACCGACGGTATCATCGGGTGCCTTGCCCGCACCATTTCGGTTGAGGGCGTATCGATGACGCTGATCCAACATTCGGCGGGCGTAAACCCCGGCAACTCGGGCGGCGGCCTTTTCAACCTTTCGGGGCAGCTGATCGGGATCGTAAACGCCAAATCCTCGGGTGACGGGGTCGAGGCGCTCGGATATGCTATTCCGATCGATCTGGCGCTTGAGCGCGCCACGCAGATCATTGAGAAGGGCTACGTCTCCACCACCCCGTATCTGGGGCTTGGATTTACCAGCACCAGCTATAGCTCGGGCTTTACGGTGGTTGAGCGTATTACCGTTACCTCTTATGCGTATAACGACGAGCTATCGGCCGCCGGGGAAACGACTCTTGCCTCGGGCGATATTCTACAATCGCTCAACGGGGTCGAGGTACTGGAAACCGCCGATATCCGCCGCGTTCTTTCCAACGTTAAGGTAGGGGATAAGATCGAGGCCGTGATTCTTCGCTCGTCGGGCCGTTATTACGATCAGGAGATAAAGGTGCATCTTACCGTGCATGAAACGCCTGCGCCCGCAGGGCAGGGGAGCGGAAGCAACTGAAAAAAGGGGGCATATGCCCCCTTCTTACAAGGAGAAGAAAATGGCACGTCTTTTGATAGTTGACGACGAAGCGCAGATAAGAAATCTGATCCGTAAATACGGTGAGTTCGGCGGTCATTCGATCGCAGAGGCGAAGGATGGGATGGAGGCGGTGCGCCTTTGTCGCGAGGGGGCGTTTGACCTCGTTATTATGGATATCATGATGCCCGAGCTTGACGGATTTTCGGCGGTACGCGAGATTCGGCGCTTTTCTTCGGTCCCCGTCCTCTTTTTAAGCGCGCGGGGCGAGGAATACGACCGTATCAACGGCTTTGATTGCGGGGCAGACGATTACGTCGTGAAGCCCTTTTCCCCGCGTGAGCTGATGAAGCGGGTAGAGGCGATCTTGAAGCGATGCGGCACCGCGGAAGAAAAGCCCGTTCAAAAAAAGGAGATCTATACCTTCGGGGGGCTTTGCGCCGACCTTACCGCAAGAACCGTGACCCTTGACGGAAAGGCGCTTGAGCTTTCACCCAAGGAATACGATCTGCTCTTCTACATGATCCGCAACAAAAACATCGCGCTCTCGCGTGAAAGACTGATCACCGAGGTGTGGGGCTACGATTTTTTGGGGATCGACCGCACGTTGGATACGCATATCAAGCTACTGCGCAAAAAGCTTGGCGAAGAAGCGACGCATATCGTGACCTTGCGGGGTGTGGGGTACCGTTTCGATGAATGATACGAAAGAAAGATCTCCTCGCGGCCTTCGGTTTAAGCTGTTCACCTATTTTCTGCTTTTTTCGCTGATCATCGTCGTTTTGCTGTGGGTCTTTCAGATCCTGTTTTTGGATCGCTTCTACGACGCCATTACCGACGCGCGCCTTAAAAAAGCGGCCGAGGAGATCGCCGAAGCGGTAAAGGGCGACAGCCTTTATGAAACGGCCGAGAGGGCCTCTCGCGAAAACGGCGCTTGCGTAAACGTTTACAGCATCGAGGATCTGCAAGCCGTATGCCTTTGCTCGGTGGATGCCGAGGTCGCTTGCGTGATCCATATCCTTTCTCAGCGCCAGCTGAATACGCTGTATAAAAGCACGTACGCTTCGGGTGGCTCGTATAGCAACGCCTATCGGCTGATAGAGGGGGAGGGCTTTCGCTTTGCCGACGAAAAGGCCGAGATAGCCGAGGGGGAAAAGATCGTTGATGAAAGAAAGGTGTACGCCCATCTGATCACGGCGCCCGACGGGGAGGAGATCTTTGTCTTAATGGATCACCCGCTTTCACCCATCGAGGCTACCACCAATATTTTAAGGGTACAGTTAAGCGTTCTTTCGGCTGTTCTTTTGCTGATTTCCTTCCTTTTGGCGTATTTCATCTCGCGCCGCATCTCCCTGCCGCTTTCCTTCTTGAATATCGCGGCCAGAAGATTGCCGAGCGGCCGGTACCCCGCCGATTACCGTGAAACCGGATACCGTGAGGTGGCCGAGCTTTCGCAAACGCTTTCCGAGGCGGCAGTGGAGATCGGTAAGGTCGATAAGATGAAAAAAGAGCTGATCGCCAATATCTCACACGACCTGCGCACGCCGTTGACTATGATCATCGGGTACGCCGAGGTCATGCGGGATATGCCGGATGAAAATACCCCCGAAAATATGCAGGTCATCATCAACGAGGCGCATAGGCTTTCCTCTATGGTAGAGGATCTTGTCAGCATCTCGCGCTACGAGGGGAACGCCGACGAGGTGAAAAAAGAGCGTTTTTCGCTTTCCGAGGAGATAAGGAATATCACCGAAGAATACCGCTCGCTTCTTTCTTCCCGCGGGTATAGCGTTGAGGGAAGTGTGGAAGAAGGCCTCTTTGTCCTTGCCGACCGCCGCCGCCTTTTGCAGACGGCGCGCAACCTGATCCATAACGCCGTCAACTATGCGGGAGAGGATAAAACCGTTCTTTTGCGTCTTTTCAAAACCGATGGCAATTCGGTTCGCTTTGAGGTTGAGGATCACGGCGAGGGGATCGCCGAAGAAGATCTTGAAAGAATCTGGGAACGCTATTACCGCGTAGACAAAGAGCATGTAAGAAGCGTTGTCGGAAGCGGACTTGGCCTTTCGATCGTGCGCGAGAATTTAGAGCTGCACGGCGCCCGCTACGGGGTGGAAAGTGCCCTCGGAAGAGGGAGCGTCTTCTGGTTCGAACTAAAGCTTGAAAAATAAAGTTTTCTTTACAAAAGTGCTATTCTGATAACCAAATGTATGGATTTTTCACAAAAAGCGACAATGTTTTATAAAGAAAAGATCCCGCCCCTCAAAAGGCGGGATCTTTTCTAAAAACGATTGCGTTACAATAGCTGTGTCAACGCTTTTAATCCTTGTAGCCGCGCGGGTTGTTCGATTGCCACTTCCAGTGCGAGGCGCACATCTCTTCGACACCGCGGGTAGCGCGCCAGCCAAGCTCTCTCTCGGCCAACGAGGGGTCGGCGTAGCAGGAGGCGATATCGCCGCTTCTGCGGGGCTTGATCACGTAAGGGAGGGGGTGACCGCAGGCCTTCTCAAAGGCCTTGATCATATCGAGAACGCTGTATCCGTTCCCCGTGCCGAGGTTGTAGACGAAAACGCCGCTTTCGTTCTTTCTTTCGATCGCGCAAACGTGCCCGAGCGCCAGGTCCACCACGTGGATATAATCGCGCACGCCCGTGCCGTCGGGGGTATCGTAATCGTTACCGAAGACCCCGATCTCTTTAAGCTCTCCAACCGCGACCTTGGCGATATAAGGCATCAAGTTGTTGGGGATCCCCTGCGGGTCTTCGCCGATGGGCCCGCTTTCGTGCGCGCCGACGGGGTTGAAGTAACGAAGCAGGATCACCGTCCACTCGTTATCCGACTTGTAGATATCGCTTAAGATCTGCTCTTGAAAGAGCTTGCTGGTTCCGTAGGGGTTGGTGGTACCGCCGACCTTGCAATCCTCGGTAAGCGGCAGCCGCTCGGGCGCGCCGTATACCGTAGCCGAGGAAGAGAAGACGATCTTCTTGCAGCCGTAGCGCTGCATAGCCGAAAGAAGCGTAAGCGTTCCCGAAAGGTTGTTATCGTAATAAAGGATCGGCTTCTGGCAGCTTTCGCCGACCGCCTTCAGCCCCGCGAAATGGATGACCCAATCGATCTCGTTTTCGGTAAAAATACGGTCGTACAGCGCCGCATCGCGCAGATCCCCCTCGTAAAGGGTGACGTCCTTCCCCGTGATCTCGCGAACGCGCGCAAGGCTTTCGGGGCTGGAATTGCAGAAATTATCCAGTACGACGACCGAATGATCGCGAGCAAGAAGCTCACAGCAGGTGTGAGAGCCGATGTAGCCGGCCCCACCGGTAACCAATATTTTCATAAAAACCTCCGTTTTGGTAAATACTTTCTGTTTTTATTGTACTATCCCTTTTTAAAAATGTCAATGCTTGCGCGCGAAAAGAGGGAAGAAAAAACTTTTTTCCTTTTGCCCCTTGCCTTTTTCATCAAAAAGTTGTATATTTTACGGGTACGGTACTGCCGATGGGGCAGAAAGTGTGACCTTGAAAGGAAGAAAAATCAATGCGTATGCGTAAAAAGAAGCATGGGGCAGAAAGACTTGCCGCCTGCGCCGCCATTCTTTGCGAAAAGCCCGAAGTCCCCTTTACCGAGGAAAGCGAAAGCTTCCCCAACAGGGCGCCGATCCGCTTGGAGATCGGGTGCGGAAAGGGCGGCTTTTCCTGCGCGATGGCCGAGAAAAATCCCGCCGTCAACTTTTACGCGATGGAAAAGGTTTCCGACGTATTGGTGATCGCCGCCGAGCGCGCGATGCGCGAGGCCGACCGCCGCCCCGATAACCTGCGCTTTTTGCGCGGAGACGCCGCCACCCTTCCCGAATGGTTTGCCGACTCTTCGCTTGACGGGATCTATCTCAATTTCAGTGACCCCTGGCCGAAGGAGGGGCATAAAAAACGCCGTTTGACGTACCGCGCCTTCTTAACGCTGTATTTCAATGCCCTTAAAAAGGGCGGCTTTTTGGCCCTTAAAACCGATAACGACGGCCTTTTCGATTTTACTTTAGAGGAGCTTTCTTTCCTCGGCTATACCCCTCTTTGGCAGACCCGCGATCTGCACGCTTCGCCCTATAACGAGGGAAACGTAATGACCGAATACGAAAAGCAGTTTTCGGAGGCGGGGAAGAATATCAACGCCCTTTACGTCGTTAAATAAAAAAACGCCCCAACGGGCGTTTTTTATTTCTCCGGCTGTAATTGAAGATGGTGAAGCGCGGGGTCGTGCGCGAAGCGGTTCTTTGGCGCGCTAACGCTTTCCCGAATCCCGCCGAAAAGCAAAACGGCGAAAAGGAGAAAGAGAAAGATCGTCAGAAAAAGAAAGGGCGAAGCGTTTGGCGGTCTCATGAGCGTATCCTCGTATATCTTTTGAAAGCGAAGACAAACTAACAAAAAAGAAAGTCCCCGTACGCTTATTTTTTCATATCCCGGCGAATTTATTCTTGACGGGGGGCGCTTTTCATGGTACAATAAAACCAGAAAAGCGGGAAAGGAGACAACCGATGTTTCAAAAAGAATTTGAGATCGTTGAAAACGCAAGAGATTTTATGGCGCGCACACGCCCCATCTTTATTGAAAAGCACGATATTTCTGCCAAGCTTTTCCGTGACAAAGAGGCAAGCGAGCCCTCCTTTTCCTTCTCGGCAAAGGGGGAGAACCGTTTCGATATTTTCCGTATCCTCACCGTTGCCGTTCTCTTCTTTGCGAGCCTTTGCTCGATGCGGGTCTATTTCGGCCTGCGTAAGCTGAAGCGCCGCCGCAAAAAGGAAATGAAGAGAAGAGAAAAGGAAAAAAGGCGCCGTAGCGCATAAACGATCGTAATAAAAAACGGGCAGGGCGTTGGCCCTGCCCGCTCTTTTGGGAGAAAAAATGATAGCTTTATACATCGTCTTGGGACTTTGCGGCCTTACGCTTCTTTTTTCGGCCGTTACTTATTATATCACCTTTTATACCCCGCATAAAAGCCAGCTGTCGGTCTATAACATTCCGAAGGGGCCGCAGTATAAGCAAAACCGCGAGGT
>JAZRFI010000057.1:0-10268 GCA_045661285.1 Eubacteriales bacterium
TGTTTCATTTTTTTTCAAATTTCAATATATCGAATACCGAACGCCGACAGATTTTTTAAAAAATCTGACGCCGTTAATTATTTGTTTACTGCTGATCAAAACTGCGCCATATGAACGAACAGACAATGATTTCTCCGCTAATTTTGCACGCCGTTGCGGTTCCTTCTTTTCCTTTTTCTACTCTTGACACGTCGCGCGCAAAAGAATATAATGATACTGTTATAGTAAAGAAGGTGATGATATGCAAACGAAAAAACGATTGATCGGCAGTATTGCCCTGAAAGCCTTGACCGTCGCCCTGATCCTTTTCGGACTGATCGTAAAGGAGGGGAATCTCTTTTTGGAGATGACCTATTTTACCTATCTTTCCAATTTCTTCGTGATGCTGATGCTGGCCGTTTTTCTCTTTTTGGATATACGGGAGCTTATGGGCTATGGCCACGTTCGCACGCGGATCCTTTATCTTTGTAAGTTTACCGCGACGGTTGGGATCGCGCTCACCTTCTTCGTCTTTATTTCGATCATCGCGCCCTTTATGCAACAGGGCTTCGTGGCCGCTTATATCGACCGTATGGCCGGCAGTCTTTTCCGCCATTTCGTGGGGCCGATCTTAGCGATCGCCGATTTCTTTCTGTTTGATTACGACTACCGCCCGAAAAAGCACGACGCGCTGCTTTCGGCGATCTTCCCCGCCCTTTACGCCCTTTTCGTGATCATTCTCGGCTATGCGGGGGTCACTTGGGAAGCAAGCGAGGGGGTTATGATATCCGCCCCTTATCCCTTCTTAAACTTCCGTTCCTCCTGCGGGTGGTTCGGCTTTAATTTCAGCGAACCCGTTTCCCCCTACAACTCCCTCTTCGGGACCTTTTACATCATTATTATTCTATGCGCCTTTTTCCTTAGCTTTTCGCAGCTCTTTCTGTGGCTTTTGGAGAAACGTCGGGAGAAAACGCAAGAAGGAAAATAACCGCAAAAAAAGCGTGTGCCAAGCACACGCTTTTTCTTATTTTCCTTATTTTTCTTCTTGGGGGAAATTGTAAAGGAACAAAAATTCCCCGTCCATATTCGAGGTGCCGATCTGTACGAAGCCGTTGCGGCGGTACACCATCTGCCCGCGAATGTTGGCGGGATGGGTCGTAAGCAGGATGCCGCCCTTGCCGTTTTCAAGGCACCATTTCTTAGTGGTGTCGATCAAGCGGCGCCCCAGGTGCTTGCCCTTATAATCGTCTGCTATCGCGATGCCGAAGTGAACGATCTTCATATTGGTATGGAACAAAAAGACGTAGCCAACCATACGGTCGGTCTCGGTATCGATCGCAAGCCAATGGATCGAATTTTTATCGGGATTATCCCCAAAGAAGCGAAGCGTATACTTCTTGTTTGCGCCAAGCGAATTAAAGAAGAAGCAGCTTTCAAAGCCCATCGAATCGTAAAAATTCTCAACCTTTTCTTTATCTCCCATTTCCATTTGGCGAATGATCAAATCCTGAATTTCCATAACGATCTCCTTACGAAAGTTATTTTCTGCTTTAACTATATCTCATCGGTATAAAAAAGTCAAGTTCTTTTTAAAAAATGAGCCGCATAAAGAAACACGCTTTGGAAATAATGGTATTACGAAAGGAGATGATCCCATGAAAAAGGAAAAACGCGATCAAAGCCCTCTCGGCGTACCCACCATTGACCCGCCCGTTCCCAACCGCGCGCATACCGAAATGAAGCTTCCCGAAAAGAAAGAAGGCAAGGGCGTCGAAGCCAAAAAGCCGTAACCCCATCCCAAAAGATCGGCACCCCGATTTTTTGGGATTTTTTCATTCGTCCTTTCTTGAAATCCCCCATTTCGTATGGTATACTAAAAGAAAACCTACCCAAAAAGGAGCAGCGTGATGAATATTACGAAGGATCTATTCTATGTCGGTGTGAACGACAAAAGCATCGATCTTTTCGAGGGGCAGTACGTCGTACCGAACGGCATGGCCTACAACTCCTACGTGCTGATCGATGAAAAATGCGCCGTTATCGATACGGTAGACGCCAACTTTACCCACGAATGGCTGGATAAGGTAGAGGAAGCGCTCGGAGGGCGGCAGCCCGATTATCTGATCGTGCAGCATATGGAGCCCGACCATTCGGCCAATATTATGAATTTTAAAAAGGCCTACCCCGGGGCGACGGTTGTTGCTTCGCAAAAGGCGTTTATGATGATGGGGCAATTCTTCGGCACCGATTTTGCCGATAACCGCCTTGTCGTTGGGGAGGGAGATTCCCTCTCGCTCGGCACGCATACCCTCCGCTTCTTCACCGCCCCGATGGTGCATTGGCCCGAGGTCATCGTCACCTACGACGAACAGGATAAAACGCTTTTCTCGGCCGACGGGTTCGGTAAATTCGGCGCCCTTGACATAGACGAGGAATGGGCGTGCGAGGCACGCCGCTACTATTTCGGCATCGTTGGAAAATACGGCGCGCAGGTGCAGGCTCTTCTTAAAAAAGCGGCAACGCTGGATATCGCAAGGATCTGCCCGCTTCACGGCCCCGTTCTTTCCGAGAACCTCGGTTATTATATCGGCCTTTACGATACCTGGTCCTCTTACCGCCCCGAAAGCGAGGGGATCCTGGTTGCCTACACCTCGATCTATGGGAACACCAAGCGCGCCGTCCTTTCGCTGGTTGAAAAATTAAAGGAAAAGGGCTGCCCGAAGGTCGCGCTTTGTGACCTGGCGCGAGAGGATATGGCCGAGGCGGTGGAGGACGCCTTCCGCTACGGAAAGCTGGTTCTGGCGACCACCACCTACAACGCCGATATCTTCCCCCCGATGAAGCATTTTATCGACGCGCTTACCGAGCGGAATTACCAGAACCGCACGGTTGCCTTTATCGAAAACGGCTCTTGGGCTCCTCTGGCCGCGAAGGTCATGCGTACCCTACTTGAAAAATCCAAAAATCTTTCGTTTGCCGAGAATACGGTCACGCTGAAATCCGCGCTTTCCGACGAAAGCAAAAAGCAGATCGACGCGCTTAGTGACGAGCTGTGCGCCGAATACGTGGCGCAAAAGGGAGAGGGCGTGAACAAAAACGACCCCACCGCCCTTTTCAACATCGGTTACGGCCTGTACGTCGTTACCTCGAACGACGGGAAGAAGGATAACGGGCTGATCGTTAACACGGTCTCCCAGCTGACCAACACCCCCCAGCGCATCGGCGTAGCGATCAACAAGCAAAACTATTCGCACCACGTTATCAAGCAGACCGGGAAAATGAACGTCAACTGTCTGACCAAGAGCGCCCCCTTCTCTACCTTTGAGCGCTTCGGCTTTCAAAGCGGGCGAAGCGTAGATAAATTCGAAGGGGTAACGAAGCTTTATTCGGATAACGGCCTCGTTTTCCTCCCCTCGGATATCAATTCCTTTATCTCCTTAAAGGTCGAGGATTATCTGGATCTTGACACCCACGGTCTTTTCATCTGCAGTATCACCGAATCGCGCGTGATCTCGCACGAAGAAACCATGACCTACGCCTATTATCAATCCGACGTGAAGCCGAAGCCGAAGGCAAAGGGCAAGAAGGGCTACGTCTGTAAGATCTGCGGCTATATCCACGAGGGGGAAAACCTACCCGACGATTTCATCTGCCCCATTTGCAAGCACGGCACTTCGGATTTTGAGCCGCTTCCGGAAAAGGAAAATCACGGCTTCGCCTGCAAGATCTGCGGATACGTTTACGAGGGCGACAATCTGCCCGAGGATTTCGTCTGCCCGCTTTGCAAGCACGGCGCTGCCGATTTTGAACCGATAAAATAAAAAAATTATATAAAGGAGAATCTGTATGAAATACGTATGCACCGTTTGCGGATACGTCTACGACGAGGAGGCCGAGGGCAAGAAGTTTGAAGAGCTGCCCGATGACTACGAATGCCCCCTGTGTAGCGTTGGCAAGGACATGTTTGAAGAAGAGAAGTAAGGCTTCGTATTTTAGCATAATCGCAAATAAAAAAGGCTTGCAATGTTTTTCATTGCAAGCCTTTTTTATCGAACGGACGGTCGATGACCGCCCCTACCTTATAGGCCGCCGCCAAGCCCCATGGATTCCATGATGCGCTTATTGAATTCCTCGGCGGTGTTATAGCCCATCTTCTTTTGGCGGTTATTCATCGCCGCGATCTCAATAATGATCGCAAGGTTCCGCCCGGGGCGGACGGGAATGGTGATGGAGGGGAGCGAAATGCCGAGGATCTCGGTCCGCTCCTCGTCGATCCCAAGGCGATCGTACATCTTCCCTTGCGCCCAGGGCTCAAGGTTGATGATAAGGTCGATCTTCTCGGTATCCTTAACGGCACCCATACCGAAAAGGCGGCGTACGTCCACGACCCCGATCCCGCGAAGCTCTACGTAGTGGCGAATGATCTCGGGGGCTTGCCCGACGAGAGCCTTGGCCGAAACGCGCTTGATCTCCACCGCGTCATCCGCGATCAGACGGTGACCGCGCTTAACCAGCTCGATCGCCGTTTCACTTTTACCGACGCCGCTGTCACCCAGCAGCAAGATCCCCTCGCCGTATACCTCAACAAGAACGCCGTGGCGCGTGATACGGGGCGCCAGACGAATGTTAAGAAAGGCGATGAGAGCGGCCATGAAATCACTGGTCTTTTCGGGTGTGCGAAGAACGGGAACCGCGTATTTTTCGGCAAGCGGCAGATGCTCGGGGCAAAGCTCGAGCCCCGTTGTGATGATCACGGCAACGGGCTTCGTAGCGTAAAACTGCTCAAGCCGTTTTTGCCTTTCCTCGGAGGTGAAGGTTCTTAAAAGCTTGCTTTCCGCCTTTCCGAAGATCTGTATGCGCCCGGCCTCGTAATAATCGTAAAAGCCGAACAGCTGAAGACCCGGGCGGTTTACGCGCGGCACGGTGAAATTGATCTCCTCCATCGTGTCGGGCATGTGCAGCGTTTCGAGCGAAAACTCGTTTATCATATCCGAAAGCGAAACCGAATAAATTTCCTCGTTCTCAATCATCGCCTGATTTTCCTTTCTTTATTTTGATCGGTAAAATTAACCTTTTTCCCATTATAGCACACTTTATTCTCTTTTGCAAGACACCGCTTTCGGGGCTTTTATTCATAATATTTTCACAAAGAAATGATACAATAAGAAATAAGACTGTAAATATCTCAAAAACGAGGAAACGATATGACTATGCTTAATCGCTTAAAACGTCCGCTTTCGCTGCTGCTTGCCCTACTTCTGCTTTCCTTTTCTTTGGTGGCCTGCGGGGGCGAAAAATACCCGATGCGCCCCTCCTCGGTCGAAGAGCAGGAAACCGTTTTAACGCTTGGGGAGGATAACGTTCCCTTTGAGGTGCTTCATACCTTCTTTACCAACGCCGCCCTTTCGCAAAAGGATTATGGAGACGGGTATTTTGACGGGGACGAGGGAGAGGCGCATTTTGATACGGTGATGGAAAAGGCGATCGCCGATATGGCCGAAATCTACGCGCTCTTTTCCTATTGCCGCAGCGTGGGGATCGACCCGTATTCAAAAGCGATCAACGAAACCGTTTCCTCGTACGTTGAAACAAATATGGAAGGGGGCGAGTTTGCGGGGTATATCCTGCCAAGCTTTACGGATTACGACGCCTACCTTGCATATCTTGAAAAGAACTTTCATATGAACGATTCGGTCAGCCGCCTGCTTCTGCGCTATGCCGCATGCGAGGAAGCGCTGATCGAGTATTACAACCGCTCCTATTCCTATACGCGTGAGGACGTGGCCGCCTTCTTTGCGTCGGACGACTGTATCCGCGTAAACTGGTTCCGTCAGGTAGGGTATGAGGCGGGCAAGGGTCTGCCTTATGAGGATGCCCTTCGCTTGATGCAAAGCGCGCAGGAAAACCTGAGAAATGCCGCCGGAAACCAAAGCAAATTAGAGGCGGTTTTCATCAATTCCTTCCCGCCCTCCTCGACGAGCGAAATGCAAAAGGGCTTTTATATCGGGCGCTACACCTGGGATCCCGCGTATCTCGGCGAGCTGACCGAGATGGCCTTCTCTCTTCTGCCTTACGGGGTCTCTGAGATCTTTGAAGCGGAGGACGGCGGGCTTTATCTCGTGTATCGCTTAGAAAAGAACGAAAGCGATTTTGCCTCCTCCTACGAAACGCTTGAAGCGCTCTATCTTTCCGAGAAGATGTACGAGGCGCTTGCCGCAAAGAAGGGGGAGCTCCTTGCCGCCGTTACCTACGCCGAGGGCTTTTCGTCGCTGACAGCCCTCTCGATCATGGCGAAATAAGATGACCCGTCCGCGTTTTTACTTTCCGAACGAGGAAAAGGAGCCGCTTTCGACCCACGAGCTTCCGATCTATAAAAAGCGCGAGGGCGCGCCGGTTCTGTCGGTATCGACCGGCAAGCCGATCCTGCTCTATGGGGATGAAGAGGAGCGAAAAAGCTTTGCCGAGGTAGCCGACGCGTGGTTAGACCCCGCGATCGCTACCCTTAGTCCCTCGGCCTTAGCGGCGCATACCTATTCCTTTTCGGTCTTATACGAGATGCTTTCTTTGCTTTGCCAAGATCTGCCGATCAAGGTCTATCCCTTTGAGGATAAGGGGCATCCGCTTCCCGTTGATGTCATCAGCCACGGGCTGTTTTTCTCGATCGCGATCCTTTTGCGCCATCTCTCCAAGGAGGGGCTTACCCTCTCGCTTCGCGCCGAGGGTGCTGTCGACGAGGGGCGCATCCTCGTTACCTTTCGGGACATGGGTGACAAGCATTTTATGCCCGACCGTGAAATTTTGTCTTATCTTCAACATCTTGCCTCGCGTTTTTGTTTTTCGCTTCTCCCCTCTTTTTCGGAAAACGAAAACGGCTTTTGCTTCTGCTTGCCGAAAAAGCAGCCCGACGTTTTCCGCTTTTTCGCTTTCGATCGGCAGGATCTTTCCTTCTTTTTCCGTCTTCCCTTCCGTTTCTTTTAAAACGCGTGGCAGAATCGCCAATTGGCAATTCTGCCACTTAATTTTAAGGGGACCAAGCACATAAATAAACGCCGCCGCGTACAAATTAGTAAGGTAGGTTGAGAGGACACGGCGGAATTTTTGCGCGCCTCTTCTCTTCCTAAGTAAGAAAGGCGGCGTCTGCAACTATGAAAAAAATCAAGAAAATTTTATCTGCCGTCTGCCCGATCTTGCTTCTTGCGTTGGTGGTTCTTACGCTTGGGGTAGGTCTGGCAGACTTTTTAATACCCGACCTTGTGGCAGTAAGCGAAGGGGAAAAGCCAAACCTCGGTGTCTTTTGCGATATTGAGGAGGGAGAAGTGATCGGTGTTGGGCGCTTTTTTGCCGATCAAAGGGCGAAGGTCAAGCTTTTCGGGATCCTTCCCTTAAAGGATATTCGCCTGACCACCTACGACCGCCTGCGTCTCATTCCGGGCGGGGAGGTTTTTGGTCTACGCGTCGGCTTTTCGGGGGTGATGGTGACCGGCATCTCCGAGATCACAACGAGTGACGGCGGTAAATGCTGCCCCGCGGCCTCGGCAGGGCTTCGCTGCGGCGACATTATTCTTTCAATTGATAATACTCCTTGCAAAACCGTGGCGGTCTTTACCGAAAGGATCGCCGCATCAAACGGAAAGCCTCTTACCCTTTCGGTAAAAAGGGGGGAGGAGACGTTAAGCGTGACCCTTTCCCCCGTCTTCTCGCAAAGCGAGGGGGGCTATCGGGCGGGCATCTGGGTAAAGGATAGCGCCGCGGGGATCGGCACGGTCACCTTTATCGATCCCGAAACCGGGGCCTTCGGCGGTCTTGGACACGGCATCTACGAGGCCGAAAGCGGCACGCTGTTACCGGTCTCGCGCGGAATCGTTACCGCCGTTGATCTGACGGGGGTGCAATCCGGTAAAGCGGGCGCCCCCGGGGAGCTGCGCGGACATTTAGAGGAAGAAAAGCTCGGCTCGTTGCTTTCCAATACCGATTGCGGGGTCTTCGGGGTGCTTGCGGAGAAAGAGGCCGCGGCACGGGAGCCGATTCCCATCGGGCTTTCGCATACGGTCAAGACGGGGCCCGCCACCATCCTTTGCACCTTAGAGGACGGCAAAAAGGAAAGCTATACGATCGAGATCACCGAGCTGCGGCGGGGCGAAAGCCTTACCAAAAGCTTTTGCATCAAGGTCACCGACCCCCGTCTTCTTTCGGTCACCGGCGGCATCGTGCAAGGCATGAGCGGCAGCCCCATTATCCAGAACGGCAAGCTGATTGGCGCTGTCACCCACGTTCTCATCAATAACCCCCAATCGGGCTACGGCATCTTTATCGAAAATATGCTTCGCACGATGCCAAGCGCCATCCGCCCCCAGTCAGCGTAAAAAAGGCGGCAAGATTTCTTGCCGCTCTTTCTTTTTTCTTGCTAATTTTTCGCTTTCCCGGAAATTTCCTTTACTTTTTTATCATAGCGTGCTATAATGGGCTTACGGCGCAACCGAATATTTCAACATAAGGGTGCAACTATAGCCTTTTTAGTAATTCGTTCTTTTCTTATCTTGTGTTGAAAAAGCTACGTCGCGGCAAAGTGAAGCGCTGAATGAGGTGCGCTCGCTTTGCGGGTACATTTTTTATTTAAGGAGGAAAGAAATGAACAAGCGATTTCTATTTTTTGCTTTGATCACGGCAACCTTGCTTCTTTTTACAGGATGTTCCCTTCCGGATTTTATGGGTGATATCACGTTGCCTTGTATGCATGAATGGGATGAAGGGGAAATTATTTCCGAAGCAACTTGCGACGCAAAAGGGTATACCATCTTTTCTTGCACCAAATGCCCGGCTACCAAAACCGAAACGATGCAGCCTACCGGTATACATATCTGGAATAGCGGCTCGATAACCAAAGAACCGACTGCCACCGAACCGGGAATTCGCACCTTTGCTTGCCAGAATTGTCTCGAAACAAAAAGCGAATTGATCGATCCGATTGGAAATATATCGGGAACCTCAAAATGGGACAATGTCAACTTTGCTGACAGCGAGGGAAACAAAAAAGATATCATCATTGAGCTGAACTCGACCCAGCAATACGGCCTTTCCACCGCCGGCGCCGACACCTCGGTCAAGTTTATCATCGGGCCCGACGACATTTGCGAGAACACGGTGGAGACCATGATCTATCAGCGTAACGACAAGGTTGCCGACGATCTTGGCATCAAGATTACCTATAAGCAAGTGGAAATGCCCGTCACCGAGATCCTCAAGCATTTTGAAGACCTTGCCAGCCAGGGCGGTGACGATTGCCCCGACATCGTTACCAACATGTATTACGGTCTTATCCGCGCGGAGGTCAACGGCCTTTTGGCAGATATGAAGAGCGGATACGGCGGAAACGAGAACTACTTCGATTTCTCGAACGAGGGCTGGTACACCGACTTAATGGACGGCACGACCCTTAATCCCGATAAGTATTATATCGCGGCCGGCGACTATTTCATTGATTCGCTTCGCCTTTCCTACAACACCTTCGTAAACGTTTCGAAGTTTGACGAGATCTTTGCCTCCGAGGGAGGTATGGACGGCCTTTACGACATCATTCTCGGCAACGATCCCGACGTCGCTTGGACCTACGAGACCATGTTCGACTACGTCGACCGCGCCTACAACCCGAACAACCTCGACGAAAGCCAGTCCTTCTGGGGTCTGATTGCCAACAATAGTAATTACGCCCGTTCCTTCTTCTTCTCGTCGAATATGGACATCTTCACCTATGACGCCAATAACCGCCCCAGCTACGTTTCGGATCCCAACCAGCAGTATGACCTTCATGACTACGTCGACTCGATCGTTTACTACATTACCGGCAACGGCGTTAAGCTGGATACCGACGCAAACATCCTTCCCAGCTTCCTGAACGGAAACGCCCTCTTTATGACCGACCAGTTTCTGGCCGCGCTTGAAGGTGACAACTTCCGTAATATGAACGATACGGCGGCCGTTATCCCCTATCCTAAGTACGACCAGCACAAGGCATACCGCAACCTCGTTTCCGATAGCGCCTGCGGCGGCGCGATCCTTGAGGTCTCGAGCGGTGACTTTGCCGCTTGCTCGGCCCTTATGCAGTATATGACCGAGGAAAGTATTCCGATCGCCCGTCAGTACTTCGACGTTGAGCTGAAGCTGAAGAACAACCCCGTTGACAACACCAAGCAGCTTGAGGTTCTGGATATCATCCGCTCGGCCGTTGCTTGCCCGCAGGAATTCCTCTTCGATAACTACTGCGCCCGTTCCTTCTCAAGCAACTCTCCGAG
>JAZRFI010000058.1:0-1800 GCA_045661285.1 Eubacteriales bacterium
AACGCTATCCTCGTATTTATCCAGTCAGGGCAGGTTCATCGCGATCAAAACGTCGGGCTTTTGCACGATGGGCGAGCCGACGGGGGTATCGCTGACGATTACGCTGCAAGAGGCGGTGCCGCCGCGCATTTCGGGGCCGTAGGAGGGAAGCCAGCTGACGTTCTTATCCTCGCCCAAACCAAAGTAAGCAAGGAATTTACCGGCAAACAGAATACCCTGTCCGCCAAAGCCTGCGATCAGATATTGCGTAGTACTCATGCTTTTTTCCTCACTTTCCGGCCGAACGGTCTTTGTAAACGCCGAGCGGGTAATAGGGGATCATCTTTTCGTCGATCCAGTCAAGCGCCGCCTTAGGCGTCATACCCCAGTTGGTGGGGCAGCTGGAAATAACCTCGACCAGCGAAAAGCCCTTTCCGTTGACCTGGTTCTCAAAGGCCTTTTTGATCGCTTTTTTGGCGTTCTTTACGTTTTTGACGTTGTTGACCGCCACGCGCTCGATATACTCGGCGCCGTCCAGCTGCGAAAGCATCTCGGATACCTTGATCGGGAAGCCGCAGTGGCTCGTGTCACGCCCGTAGGGCGAGGTCTGGGTCACCTGACCCGGCAGGGAGGTGGGGGCCATCTGTCCGCCGGTCATACCGTAGATGGCGTTGTTGATAAAGATAATGGTGATGTTTTCGTTACGGGCGGCGGCGTGTACCGTTTCGGCCATACCGATCGAGGCAAGGTCGCCGTCTCCCTGGTAAGTAAAGACGATGCGCGAGGGATCCGAGCGCTTAACACCGGTCGCAACCGCGGGCGCGCGGCCGTGGGCGGCCTCGATCATATCGCAGTTAAAGTAGTCGTACGCCATGACCGAGCAGCCGACAGGGGCAATACCAATGGCTTTTCCCTCAATGTCAAGCTCGTCCATAACCTCGGCTACCAAGCGGTGAACGATACCGTGGGTGCAGCCGGGGCAGTAGTGAAGCGGAAGGTCGGCAAGCGCCTTCGGTTTATCAAATACGATCATATCAGTTGCCTCCTTTTTGTGCGGCCGCCTCGATAGCAGCCAGCACCTCTTCGGGCGAGGGGATCATACCGCCCGCGCGATTGCAAAGCGTAACGGGGGCCTTTCCGTTGACCGAAAGACGGATGTCCTCGATCATCTGTCCCATCGAAAGCTCGACCGAGATAAAGGCCTTGACCTTTTCGGCAGCGGCCGCAAAGGCCTTGGTGGGGAAGGGCCAGAGGGTGATGGGGCGGATAAGACCGACCTTGATGCCGCGGCGGCGGGCTTCGTCGATCGCGTTCTTCGATACGCGCGAGGCGATACCGAAGGCGGCGATGCAGATCTCGGCGTCCTCCATGCGGTATTCTTCGAACATGACCTCGTTTTCCTCGATCGCGGCGTAGCGCTCATAGCGCTCGAAGTTGGTTCTTTCCAGCTCTTCGGGCTTTAAGAAAAGCGAGTTGACGACGTTGTGCGGGCGCTGCTTCTCGGTACCCGTCGTCGCCCAGGGCTTTTCGATCGGCTCGGCCTTGGCAAAGTCAAGCGATACGGGCTCCATCATCTGGCCCATCGTACCGTCGGCCAAGATCATCGTGGTCATACGGTACTTGTCGGCAAGATCAAAGCCGCGTACGGTAAGCTCGGCCATCTCCTGCACCGAGGCAGGGGCTAAGACCAGCATATGGAAGTCACCGTGGGCGCCGCCCTTGGTGGCTTGGAAATAGTCGGACTGAGAGGGCTGGATACCGCCAAGCCCGGGGCCTCCGCGCTGAACGTTGACAACGAGGGCGGGAAGATCCGCGCCAGCA
>JAZRFI010000059.1:0-8188 GCA_045661285.1 Eubacteriales bacterium
GCTTTTACATCCCTCTACCTCAAAGCGATGCTCGGTGATCGGCTTGGGGGAAGGATCGACGTCGGTATAATAAAAATCGGTAAGGCTTTTGGCGGGCGGCATCATCGCCATATAGGATTTTTCCAGCGAATAATCGTTCAGCCACTCGACCCGTTGCGCAAGGGTAACCCCCTCGGCGGTTACGGTATATTCCTTTTCGTGCAAAAGCGCGGGGGTCTTGTCATCAAGGGGGTCGTACCCAACCGAATCCACCCGCATACGAAGCTCACGAAAGGGGGAAAGCCCTCTCAGCTCGCTTATCGTATGCTCCGCGCCGTCTATGAAAAGGCGCATATCGGTATACCGTTCATCGCCGTGCATGCGGCCGCCGATAAAATCGTCGCGGTCCTTGATCCTTACCGCCATATCCCACTCAGCACTCGGGGTTATTTGAAGCTCGTTTTCCAGCCCGTCGTCAAGCGAAAAGGCGTAGGAAAGCCGCCAGGTATCGCAGTGTATCTTTTCTATGGCCGCATGCGCGATATTGAAATTGATATAGCCCACCTCGCTCGGCAAATATACGCGAAGCGCCCCCTCGCTCATATCCTCCGAAAAGCCCGCGTCGTATCGGCAGTAGGGCTGTTTTTTCATTCGGCGCTTTCCTCTTCTTTTGCCTCGGTCGCTCCCATCGAAAGAGTAGACATCTCAACCGGCATAAAGAAGCAAAGGCCGTGGGCGGCCGTACCGACGCCCGCCTTTTCCTTGATCGCCACGGCAATCTTTTCGGCAATCTCGCGCGTGGTAACGCTTAAAACGATCTCCTTTTCGGTGTCGATCGTGATCCCGAGAATGGTCTTCGGCTTGGCGACCGAGCCGCGCGCGTTGATGATGGTAGCGCCGGTCGAGCCCTGCTCACGGGCGATCTTGACGACCTCGTCCGCAAAGCCCGCGTTTACGATAATATACAAAGCCTTTAAATTCTTCATGGTACCCTCTCCCTTCTTAAAATACCAGCCCCTCCACGGGAATGCTGTAAGCGATCCCCGTGTTTGGCTTATCGAAACGGTAGTCGGTATAAAGAAGCTTCATCAGCTCTTCGACCTTTTCTTTTTTCATAAGGCAGGAAATCACGACCTTATGCTTCTCGGCCTCAAAGCCGAAGGCGGCCATGATGGCGTGCGGGCTCATTGAGCCGTGGCCGTACACGATATCCACGCCGTGCGCGCCGTATTCGTAAAGAAGCGTTAGGAAGCTATCCTTTTTCTTCTGATCAACGATCAGAATAAGGTGCTGTATCTGCAAAATTTTTCCTTCACTCACCGTTTGTGTCCTCCTTTTCCTCGGGGCTTTCCATCGCCTCAAGCATAAAGCTTTCCAGCTCTTCAAAGCTTTCGCCCACCGTTTCACTGAGCGCGCGCTTCAAGCGGAAGTCGTCCACGATGCCCAGCAGCTGAATGGCGATAAGCGGGGTGACCGATATAAATGAAATGATGCCGAAGCCGTTGGTCAAAACAGACATCTTTCCCCCGCCCGCCGCCGCCACCGACGCCGCGATGCTGAGCGTCAGAGGGGTTAAGAAGGCCGAGGTTAAGGCGCCCCCCGTGACCCCGCCCGAATCAAAGGCGAGCCCCACGAAAAGCTTGGGGGTAAAGATCATCATCAAAAGCGCCACCGCGTAAAGCGGCACCAGGAACCATAGGATATTGATCTCGGTCAGGATCTTTAAGATCGAAAGCAGCGAAGCGAACCCGATGCCGATCGAAAGCGTTACGCGGATAACGCTTTGCTTGATGTGACCGTTTGTCAGCTCTTCGATCTGTACGCCGAGAACCGTGACCGCCGGCTCTGAAACCGTAATGGCGGCGCCGAGAATAAACCCGACGGGCAGAAGCAGCCAACGGAAAAGCTCGGACCTTCCTTCCTCAAAGAAGATGCCGCCGATATACTGCCCGATGAACCCGAAGCCGTAATCGATCCCCGAAAGGAATACGAGCAGACCGACGTATACGGGGATAACGCCGAGCAAAAGGCGCAAAAAGGTCGGCCGCGGCAGCCGAAGAAGAAACCGAAGGAAGGGGATCGAAATGAGAACGATCGGTAGAACCGCGAGGGCTACGTCGGTAATATTCCCCGAAAGAATATCGGAAAAGCCGCTCTTCACGGTCATATCGTAGGCGTTCTCGGGCGGCAGAACGCCCCCGTTCCTCGCCTTTGCGATGATCCCGTACAAAAGCACCGCGATGATCGGCCCAACCGAGGAGATACCGATGATGCCCAGCGAATCGTCGTTCGACTTGCTTTTGGAGAAGGTGGTCGATATACCGAGCCCCAAAGCCAGAATAAAGGGAACCGAAACGTCTCCCGTCGTTGCGCCGCTTCCGTCAAAGGCCAGGGCCACGAACTCGGGCGGGGCAAAGAGAACGAACAAAAAGGTAAGGGCGTAAAGAACGCCGAAAACGATCTTGATATTTATGTTTTTTACGATCCGCACAAGCGCGATCGCAACGCCGATACCGATCCCCGTACCCGTGATCCAGATGAAAAGAGTCGGGCTGATAAGCGGCATAATGCCGCCGATCTGCTTAGCAAGCACCGAAAGGGCGGGCTCTGCCACCGTGGCTAAAAGCCCAAAGGTAAACCCAAAGGCAAGAACGAAGAAAAGCTTGTTGTACTTGGCGAACGAGCCGCCCACCATACGCCCGATCGGAAGAATGCTGGTTTCAAGACCGACGAGGAAAAGCGCCTGACCCAAAACGACACAAAGATACCCGACGGCGACCTTCCCATAATCGGCGGGGTTTTCAAGCGGCGCGACGAGAAGGCACAAAACGATGATAGCGGCAAGCGGGATTGAAGAAAGAAAGGTATCCTTCACCGATTGCAAAAGCTTTGAGCTCATCTTTTCCTCCTTTCGGCTTTTTTGGGGGGACTCTCCCCTTTACGTAACAAATTCAGTATATCACTCTTTTCGGGATATTTCAACGCCTTTTCTTTATAAAAAAAGAAAAGGACTTGCAAATTTCGGCGGTTTATGGTATAATACCCCCGTCGGTCAGAAGACCCTTGCGGAAACAGCAGTTTCCTTTATCGTCACAAAAAAATGAAATCGATGCATGAAGTGTCATTATCCAAGAAGCGGATAGTGGCCTTTTTTGTATCAAAAAGGAATTTACGATGAAAAACCGTGACCGTCTTTCCAAAATGATCACCGCCGCCCTCTTTTTGGCGATCGCGTATATTCTGCCCTTTTTGACCGGGCAGATCCCCGAGATCGGCGCCATGCTTTGCCCGATGCACCTACCGGTGCTTCTTTGCGGCTTCCTCTCGGGCTGGCCGTGGGCGCCCGCCGTCGGCTTTATCGCCCCGCTCTTTCGCTCGCTGACCCTGGGGATGCCCCCCTTCTTCCCCGGCGCCGTCTGTATGGCGTTTGAGCTTTTTACCTACGCCGCGACAGCCGCCCTTATGCGCCGTATCCTCCCGAAGAAAAGGGGATATATCTATCTTTCGCTTCTTGCGGCGATGCTCACAGGGCGCGCCGTATGGGGGCTTGCGATGTTTATATGCCTTGGCGCTACGGGCGGGGCCTTTACCTTCGCCGCCTTTTTGGCGGGGGCGTTTACAAGCGCCCTGCCGGGAATTATTTTACAGCTCGTTTTGATCCCGCCGCTTGTGATGGTGCTGGATAACCAACAGCAAAAAAGATAAAAAGCAAGGAGAAAAGCATGAAGCTTTCCATAGCCTTAGCGTCAACCGTTCGCCGCTATCCCGCCCTTTGCGTTCGGGATATTTTCAAGTTTCTTTACCAAGGCGCCTTTGGGTGTGAGCATCTGCTCTCTTCCCCCGAGGGGGCAGAGGAAGCGCTCGCTAAAGAAGCCGCCGCCTTAAAATCGGGGGGCGAGCCGCTGATCGAGCCCTTGGGCGAGCGCTACGCCCGCGTGTACCTTTCTTATCTTTCCACGGGTCTTTCGCAAAAAACCCTCGCTTCGCTTTTCTTTCTCTCGGCCAAGCGCGAGGAAAAGGGAAAGGAAAATCTGCTTACCGATCTTTCCCTCGCCCGTCGCCTGGCGAAAGACGGCCTTTTCCCCTTTTCGCTTGACGAATTTGACGAAGCCGTAAAGGACTGGGAGAGGGCGGGCTTTCCCCCGCTTCACCATTCGGAAACATTCAAAGAGACCTACCGCCCCGCCTACCGCGTGATAAGCCGTCGCTATATCCCCTTTCTGCCGCTTTTTGCCGCCCTTGATAAAGCGCTTGCAAAGGGCCCTGTCACCTTAGCGATCGAGGGGGGGAGCGCCTCGGGCAAATCAACGCTTTCCTCGCTTCTTGAAACGCTTTACGGCGCCACCGTCCTTCATATGGACGATTTCTTTCTGCAACCCCACCAACGCACCCCCGAGCGATACCGCGAGGTTGGGGGGAATATCGACCGCGAGCGCTTTCTTTCAGAGGTGCTTCTCCCCTTAAGCCGAGGGGAAAGCATCGCTTACCGCCGCTTTGATTGCCAAAGCATGCGCTTGCTTGACCCGGTTTCAGTTGTACCGGGGCCCCTGACGGTTATCGAGGGCGCCTATTCGATGCACCCGCTGTTTCACGAGGAGTATACCCTTTCGGTCTTTCTGGATATCGATAAAGACCTGCAAAAAGAGCGGATCCTTCTTCGCAACGGCGAAGCCCTCGCCAAGCGCTTCTTTTCGGAATGGATCCCGATGGAAGAGATCTATTTTGAAAAAACAGCGGTCAAGGAAGCCTGCGACCTTGTGATCCCCATCGTAAGCCGATGCGATCAAGGGGAATCGCCCATTTAACAAAAAAAGCCACCCGCCGTGCGGGTGGTTTTTATTTTCGGTCATAGCCCTGCTTTGGGATTGGCTGACTATTGATTGGTTCGTAGCCACCCGTGAATGGATTCAACACTTTAGCCCCCCTCCGGGAGGGGGGAAACAAAGGGGGGAGCCTGCGTATGAAAAAATCGCAACGGCCTTGCCTCTTCGCCTTCTTTTCTGCCGCATTCTCCTCCCCCACCCCTCCTCCCGGAGGAGGGCAAGTTTCGTTTAGAGCTATGAGGCTCGCTTTTCTTTTATTCCTCGGGGGTATAGGCCCATACCACGGGGCAATCGGAATCTTTCCAAAAATAGCTCCACCCACTCGGCCGAGAAGATGTTACACAGTAGATGGTTAAATTGGAGCAATAGGCGAACGCATCCTCACCGATGCTTGTCACGCTTTCGGGAATCACAACGCTCGCAAGGCTTGAACACCCTTTGAACGCCCTCTCCCCGATGCTTGTCACGCTGTCGGAGATCACAATACTCGTAAGGCTTTCGCACCATTCGAATGCAGAACCGCCGATGCTTGTCACACTGTCGGGAATCACAACGCTCGTAAGGCTGTCACACCATTCGAATGCAGAACTGCCGATGCTTGTCACGCTGTCGGGGATCACAATACTCGTAAGACTTTCGCAATATGCGAACGCATCCGCACCGATGCTTGTCACGCTGTCGGGAATCACGACGCTCGCAAGGCTTTTGCTGGAATAGAACATCCCCACACCGATGCTTGTAACGCCGTCGGAAAACACAACACTCGTAAGGCTGTCGCAATATGCGAACGCATCCTCACCGATGCTTGTCACGCTTTCGGGAATCACAACGCTCGTAAGGCTGGCGCAAAATGCGAACGCATCCGCACCGATGCTTGTCACGCTTTCGGGAATCACAACGCTTTCAAGGCTTTCGCACCATGTGAATGCAGAACTGCCGATGCTTGTCACGCTTTCGGGGATCACAACGCTTTCAAGGCTTTCGCACCATGTGAATGCAGAATGGCCGATGCTTGTCACGCTTTTGGGGATCACAACACTCGTAAGGCTGTCGCAACAATAGAACGCCCTCTTGCCGATGCTTGTAACGCTATCCCCCTTCGGCGATTTTGGGGGAATTACAAGGTCGGTATCGGTGCAGGTGCCAAGGCTGCTGACGTAGCAGGTGCCGTCCCCATTTGAAACGAAGGCAAGACCCGTGCTGGGGGTTATAGGGTTCTCCGGTGTTACCGGCGCGGTCGTGGTTACCACCGTCGTCGTGATCGGCGCGGGAGCCGTCGTGGTTACGGCAGTCGTCGTAGCCGGAGGAGTCGCGGTCGTGGTTACCACCGTCGTCGTGGTCGGTGCGGGCACGGTCGTCGTAACGGCAGTCGTCGTAGCCGAAGGAGTCGCGATCGTCGTTACGGCAGTCGTCGTGATCGGCGCGGGAGCCGTCGTGGTCTCTACAGGTATAAGACCGCCAATCAGGCCCTCCAAAGAAGCGCACGCCGAGAAAGCGAAAACGAGAACAAGAAGCATCCCCAAGAGTAACAGAAGACGGGCTGATTTCATAGCATCTCTCCTTAAAAGACTGGTTTCAATACTCACCCATATATTATACTATATAACTTTTTGTTTGTAAAGAGGAGCACCAAAAACGGAAATTGCCTTTCATTTTTCAAAAACGAACGGTGGCCACGTGCGGGCGGTGGTCGGAAGCAACGATCGGTAAAAGATCGGCCTCTTCGACCGTAGCGTCGCGGGAAACGAAGATATAATCAAGCTTACGGTTCGGCGTGTCCGAGGGAAAGCTCATCTTTTCTTCCCCGAAAAGCTCGGCGGTATCCCTCATTCTCTCGCGAATGGGAAGCAAAAGGGGCGCATCGGGCAAAAAAGAAAAAGCGCGCCAAAGGCGGCGCGCCCAAAAGAAAGGATCGCACGGCAATGCGTGCGATCCTTTTGTGTTTTTGGGGGGCGGCAAAGCCCTTTATTTCCCGATAAACATCTGCGTCCAATACTTTCCCTCGGCCACGTATCCGACCCCGATCTCGGTAAAGGAAGGGTTTAGGATATTCGCCCTATGCCCCGAAGAATTCATCCAGGCGTTTACCACCGCCTCGGGGCTCTTTTGCCCCCGCGCGATATTCTCGGCGGCGCTTCGGTAGGAAATACCAAAGCTCTTCATCATCTCGAAGGGAGAGCCGTATACCGGGCTCGTATGTGAAAAATACCCGTTGTCCTTCATATCCTGCGATTTATAGCGCGCGACACGGCTAAGCTCCCAGTTATAGGCGAGCGGCTTCAAGCCGTTCTCCGCCCTTTTTTCGTTCACGAGGCGAACGACCTCCTTTTCATAGCTGGCAACAGACGAATCGGTCATGGGGATGGTCAGCACCTGCCCGGGGTATATCAAGGCGGGGTTTTTTATATGGGGATTTGCCGCCTTCATTTCGCTGAGCCCCACCTGATATTTTACAGCGATCTTCCACATCGTATCGCCCTTTACCACCGTATGCTGGGTGGCGGCAGAGGCGCCTATCGCCAGCATCCAAAATCCCATGAAAGCGCTTAGCGCGCACGCAAGTATTTTCTTCATCAACGCTACCTCCTTGCTTTTTTGAAGCGCGATCTGCCCATCGGCCCATCGCCCTCCGTATGCATTATACCATACTTTTGCCCCGATTTCAAATGTAAATTGTGGCAAAAAGTAAAGATAACTATTCATACAGAAAGCTTCTTGCCCTCTCGTAGCCGAGGCGCGCAAAAAACGCCTGTTCTTCACTTTCCTCTTGCTTTTTCCTCTGCAAAGCGGTATAATAAAACCATCAAGAAACGAAAGGAAAACGGATATGGATTTTTTGAAAGGGAAAACCGCGATCATCACGGGGGGCGGCAAGGCTGAGCCCTTGAAGGATGGGTCTGCCGGCTCGATCGGCTACGGCATCGCCATCGCCTACGCCAAAGAGGGGGCCAACCTGGTTCTGACCGGGCGCAACATGGCAAAGCTTACCCTCGCGAAGGAAGAGCTGGAAGCGCTTTACGGCGTGAAGGTCCTCGTTATGCAAGCCGACATCAACGAAAACGAGAACGGCGAGGAGGTCGCAAAATCGGTTGTGGAGGCGGCCTACCGTGAATTCGGTCGCATCGACGTTTTGATCAACAACGCGCAGGCCTCGGCCTCGGGCGTTTTGCTTGCCGACCATACGGTCGAGCAGTTTAATCTGGCGATCTACTCGGGGCTTTACTCGGCCTTCTTTTATATGAAGGCGTGCTATCCTTATCTGAAGGAGACCCGCGGCACGGTCATCAACTTTGCTTCGGGCGCGGGGCTTTTCGGCAATTTCGGCCCATCGGCTTACGCCGCGGCCAAGGAGGGCATCCGCGGTCTTTCGCGTGTGGCCGCCACCG
>JAZRFI010000060.1:0-2095 GCA_045661285.1 Eubacteriales bacterium
ATTCTTCTTTTTGGCTTTTTGATCCTTGGGGTCGATTATGCCCTGTTTCTTTCGCTTCTTTTCGCCTTGCTTGACTTTTTGCCGGTCATCGGAGTCGGTACGCTGCTGGTTCCTTGGTGCCTCTTTTCCTTTGCGACGGGCAATCTCTTCTTAGGCATTGGCCTGCTTATTCTCTTTGCGGTGATCGAGATCACGCGCCAGATCATAGAGCCGCGGCTGGTTGGCGGGAGCCTTGGGGTATCCCCCCTGCTTTCACTTTTTTCGCTTTATGCGGGGGCAAAGCTTTTTGGCCTTATCGGCATTCTTCTCGGCCCCTTAGTGGCGGTCTTCTTAAAAAGCACGCTTTCACCGCTTTTGGCCGCTAAAAACAAAAAACCCGTCGCATGACGGGATTTTGTCAGTCAGATACGCTCGACCTTGCCGGAACGTAAGCAACGGGTGCAAACGTAAACGCTTTCGTGCGTGCCGTTTACAACGGCCTTGACCTTACGGATGTTGGGCTTCCAAGTACGGTTGGTCTTACGGTTCGAGTGCGAAACGTTATGACCGAAAACAACGCCTTTTCCGCAAACACTGCATTTTGCCATTACTGACACCTCCTGTAGTTATCCTATCCCGCGTGGGGGATAATCTATCTTAATTTTTTTATTACAAAATTCACGCGAATAATAGTATATCACACCCTTTCTAAAAATGCAAGTGTTTTTTTCTCTTTTTTTAAAAAAAGAAAAAATGTTTTAAAAGCCCCCTCTTTTTTCGGAAATAAACCTTGTATTCCCTACGCTTTTATGCTACAATTAAGCCAACGAAAGAAAAAGGAGTATACGGTATGTCTAAGTTTTTTACGTTTGTTGGGTACGTCGTCAGTGTGCTGGCGGCGGCGTTCGGTATCGTTTATCTGATCAACAAGCTGACCGATAAAGAGATCGACGACGAATTGTGCGAGGAGATCGAAGAGGAGTGCGAAGACGAGGCTGAGGGCGATTTGCTCGATGAAGACGAGGCCGAAGTTCCGCTCGCCGAATAATTTTTCAAAAAACGCCCCCGATAAGGCTTCTTATCGGGGCTTTTTCTTTTTTAAAAGAGCGAAAAAAGACGAGGCGTGCCGTTTTATATCTTAAGGATAATATGAACGAAATAAGAAGCGGCGTTCATATTCGAAGAAAAACGGGTTGCTTTGACAGCGGTCGACTTTTCTTTGTGAAGAGAGAATGAAGCGTTTGTTAAATCCTTCTTTAATAAAGAAGACAAGAAAAAAACTTTTTTTCGCCAATGTCTTTACAAAGAAAAAGCAAAGTGCTATAATAATAAACAATTTAAAAAAGGGAGATGTGAAAATGGAAGCTATCAAACGTTTTTTGAACAGAAAAGACATCGTTTTTTCGGCTAAGCGATACGGGATCGATGCCCTGGGCGCGATGGCGCTCGGCCTTTTCGGCTCGCTTTTGATCGGTACGATCTTTAACGCCATCGGGCTTATCCCGGGGCTTGCGTTCTTTGCCAAGATCGGCGCGTACGGCTCGAAGGTCGCGGGGGCCGCGATGGCGGTCGCGATCGCCTTTGCCTTAAAGGCGCCGCCCTTCGTTATGTATTCGTCGGCTTTGGTCGGCATGATTGCCAACACCGAAGGGGGGGCGGGAGGCCCGCTTGCCGTTCTGCTTATCACCATCGTGGCGGTTGAGTTCGGTAAGGCGGTTTCCAAGGAAACCAAGGTCGATATCCTTGTGACCCCTTTTGTGACGGTTTTTGTCGGCGGCGGCCTTTCGCTTCTTCTGGCGGGCTATATCGGCACGCTTGTCGGATACGTCGGTAGCTTTATCGGCTGGGCTACGCTTCAACAGCCCTTCGTGATGGGCCTTATCGTTTCGGCGGTCGTCGGTATCGCCTTAACTCTTCCCATCAGCTCTGCGGCGATCTGCGCGGCGATCGGGCTTTCGGGCGCGATGGTAAACGGCGCCGTTCCCCAGAATGCCGAGGGGTTAGCGCTTGCCGGTGGCGCCGCGATCGCGGGATGCTGTGCCCATATGGTCGGCTTTGCGGTGATGAGCTATCGGGAAAACCGTGTCGGCGGTCTTTTGTCGCAGGGCATCGGCAC
>JAZRFI010000061.1:0-11467 GCA_045661285.1 Eubacteriales bacterium
GGCGGCAGTCTTTTCTCTCAGCGGGCTGTACCAAGAGTTGGTGAAGCGAACTTCCATCGTGGCATTGGGAACGATGGACTGAACGCCCAGGAAGAAGGAGGTGTAACCCGAAATAACCTCGGCATAGGGCCAGGCGGCAACGTAGCCGATCTTGGCTTCGGCGTCGGTAATGTCTTCGCCATAGAGCTCAAGGAGCTTCAAACCGGCGGCAACGCCCGCAAGGTAACGGCCCTCGTAGATCGAGGCAAAGGCATTCTGGAAGTTGGCGACGTTCTCGGTGTGAGCCATCGTACCGGTGGCGTGGCAGAACTGAACGTTCGGGAACTCCTCGGCAGCCTGAATCATAAACGACTCATGACCGAAGGAGTCGGCGAAGATGATGTCAAATCCTTCATCGGCAAAGTTGGCAGCCTCGTTATAGCACTCGGGTCCCTCAGGGATATCGGTGATGATGGTGTAGTTCTCCTCTTTCAAGCCCTTGTTTCGGCAAGCGATTTTGAAAGCATCGATAAAGTTTTTGTCGTAGGTGGAGTATTCGCTGTGAAGGGCGATCAGCGCAGCTTTAACAACGGCGCAGTTTACACACCCCCCATCGTCGTTTAAATAGTGAAGTGTTTCTACTTCGGCCTTATCGCAACTATAGCACGTTCTGCTACGTTTACCGTCGCTACCGATAGTGGGTTCAATTTCTATAATCCATTCACCGTATATATGAATTTCATTTTGATGAAAAACAATATCCGTTTTTTCACCATCAATCATTAAATACCCATCGCAACTTATTGAAATAGAGATTTGGGGAGAAAGCGCATCTTGAGAATTGCCGGTTTCGCCCTGCGGACCTTGAGGACCCGTGGCGCCCGTATCGCCTTTTTCACCCTGCGGACCTTGAAGGCCCGTGGCGCCCGTATCGCCTTTTTCGCCTTTAGCACGAACCTCAGTTTTTTCACCATTGATTACCCAGAAGCCGTCTTCACTGATCTCAATGGTTGGGGTCTTTGCACACGCTGCAAGCGAAAGTAGCATCGCAAGCAAAAGAAGGAATGTGCACAAAATTTTCTTCATTTTCATTCTCTCCCTAAACACAAAAAATACGACAACGAAAGCTACTGCACCGAAAAACGCCAACTCCCCTTGTCACCAAACAAATTTCAAGCAAATACACGGAAATTTCCGCACACAACAATCTGAGGGGAATTTGCTCTTTTGCCCAATTCACATGGATTGTTGTACGCCGAAAAAGGCATAATTCACCTTTTCCGAAAAAGAGAAAAATATCCCTGCATTGCTTTATTAAAGTTTGTTTGGTGCTCCCATTATAGCACTATTTTTTTGATTTGTAAAGATAAAGATTCAAAAAGAAAACGCTACCTGTGGGTAGCGTTTTTGTCTGCTTTTTTAGGCGGGTTAGTGTTTTTCCCGCTCGGGGATCAGGAACATGAAGACGAGAGAGCTAAGAAGCAGCATCATGGGGTAGAAGAGGTGCGCGATGACCGAAAAGGCGCTGAGCTCAAGCCCCATGGCGCTAACGGCGGAAAGGGCGACCAGCATCTGCGCGCCGTAGGGGAGGATCCCTTGCAAGATGCAGGAGAAGGTATCGAGGATCGAGGCGGTCTTGCGGGGCGAGATGCCGTATTCCTTAGCGATATCCGAGGCAATGGGGTTGGCCATTACGATCGCTACCGTGTTGTTGGCTGTGGAAATATCCATTAGCCCCACGAGCAGACCGATGCCAAGCTGACCGCCTTTTTTTCCACGGAACATACGCCGAATGCCGCGTAGCAAAGCCTCAAAGCCGCCCGCCTCGCGAATCAGCGCGCAAAGCGCCGCAACCAAGACCGCTACCATAGCGGTTTCAAACATGCTGTCAACGCCATTGCCCATGCTTTCAAGCAGCGCGGGAAAATCGGTCGTACCCGAGGCAAGCGTGACGGTACAGCCCGATAAAATCCCGATCAAGAGGGTGATAAAGACGTTGATGCCCGCGATACCGCCGATCAGCACCAAGACGTAGGGGATGATCTTTACAAGATCGTAGGTCTTGGTTTCCAAGGGGCGAATATCGGCTTGCAGAGAAAACAAAAGGATCAGCAAAAGCGTTACGATCGCGGCGGGAAGAACGATGGCAAAGTTTGTGCGGAACTTATCCTTCATGGCGCACCCCTGCCCGTTGCAGGCCGCAATGGTGGTATCGGATACGAAGGAAAGGTTGTCGCCAAACATCGCGCCGCCCATAACCGTTCCGACACAAAGCGGAAGCGAGAAGCCCGAGGTTACCGAAAGCGCGACCGCGATCGGCGTAAGCAGGGTGATGGTACCCACCGAGGTGCCCATTGCGGTGGAAACGAAGCAGGCAACGATAAACAGCACGCAAACCGCAAAGCGGGGCGGTACGATCGAAAGCACGAAATGCGCCACGCTTTCGGCGCTTTCCCGCCCGACGACCCCGACGAAGATGCCGGCTAAGAGAAAGATGAGGAGCATGGTGATAATGTTTTTATCCCCCACGCCTTGCCCCATAAGCGCCAGCTTCTTTTCAAAGCCGACCTCTTTGTTTTGCAAGCAGGCCACCAGCAAGGCGACCAAAAAGATCACCACGACGGGAACCTTATAAAAGCCCATAGGGATCTTTACGATATATTCAAAGGTAATTCCCAGCCCTAAATAGAGCGAAACGAATACGCCGATCGGCAAAAGAGCCCATGCGCCGTTTTTTTTCATATTGTCTTTCCTTTCCGGGGGATGTATTTCCATTCACTTATTATAGCAAGAAAGCGATGCGGTGTCAACCTTGCATAAGGAAAGGGCAAAGAAATTTTTACATTCTTTGCCCTTTTTGGTCGTTTAATTAAAGGGTCTTATCGCCGACGAGGTGTAGTACCACCTCAAGGCGCGCTTCGGGATCGGGCGTGCCGGGATCGACCGAAACGGTCGATTCGCCTGCGGGAAGCGCGGGGATGTCGATATTCGGCAGCTCTTCGATCAAAGCGCCCGCGGCGGTCGTCAACACGCAACGGCCCGAGAGGTCACATTCGATGACCTGCTGACTTTCAAGCCGACAGGGGAAGGTGACGGTTTTACCGCCGATCGTCAGCGAGGGGTTGACGTAGCTGATCGCGCGGGGCTTTACGAGGCGGATCTCGTTAAGGCGGATATCGGTGAAATCCCCTTCGATATCGACGGTAAGCGTGTCGATCGCTTCAAAGACCTTGTGGTTGCGGTAGTTGGTATAGAACTCGCTAACGTCCTTGAAAACGCGATATTGCAAGCGATAGGGCGGGAATACGCCGTAGGGATCGTCGGTATTCTCGGTCTCATAGAAGGCGAAATAACGCTCGCCCACGAAGTCGACCTTGATATGGAAGTCGGCCTGTCCCTCGGGGATCTTATGGGTATGGCGGCGCAGGCGCACCCGAAGAACCGCCCCCGAGCCGTCGCCGGTTACGCGGAAGCAGACGGCGGTGTTTTCCCCGGCGTTGATCGGGTTGAACTCGATCTCGCTGTGCTTGGGAAGAGGACCGTCTTGTAAGAGCGGCAGCGAAAGGGCGCCTTCGGCATCAAAATCCTCGGCCCCCGTTTTCGGGAAGAGGCGAAGCGTCGGCTTCTTTTCGGTAAAGGGGTTTTGTACCGCGAGTTCCTTGTGATGCGCGTCCTCGTAAAGATGAAGCGTTTTGCTTTCTAAGAAGTAGGGCTCGTCTTTATCGGTCCTAAGCGAATATTCGTTGCCGGGGGTGCGCAAAGCCTTGCACTGATCGGGCGTTAGCGTAAGGCGATCGCGCGCGGTATCGTAGCGCTTGTAGACCGAAAGCACGCGGTCCATCATCGGGTTTTGACCGAATTCACGGAATTCGTTGCCGTTGTAGGCAAAGCAGGCGTCGTTTGCTACGATGCGGTTGCAAAGATATTCAACGTCCTCCTCGCGCATATAGCGGCTTTGCCAGCCGGGGGTATACCAGGGGGAATTAAAGGCGAACCACCCAAGCTCGGACGGCAGGTACATACGCTCGGCGGTGGTATCGTTGTAATAGACGTGCGAGTCGATATAGTTGCGAAGCGCCTTGGTGCCGTGGTCAAGCGCGCCGTAGCGGCTGCGGATATACCAGGATGCGGTATATTGCGGGTTATAGCAGCAGTCGAAGATCGGGTCAGAATCAAGGTTGTTGTAGACCTCGGTGATAAATTCCATCGCGTAGTACCAGGCGTACTCGTTCCCTTCCAGGGCGAAAACGCCGTCAATGGCGTCCATATAGAAGCCGTCGAAGCCGTATTTGTTATAGAAATCGGCGGTGTTCTTGGCTACCTCGTAGAAGAGAGGGGAATCGGCCTTCGGGAGATAATGCGCGAAGTATTCCTTGATCTGGGCGATATCCTCGCCCGCCTTGTGGGCAACGGCGGCGGTATCGTGATACCCACGCTGACAGTCAAGCAACGCGTAGGGCGGGGTGCGGCGTACATCGTTGAAATGGATCAGCTCGTTGCCGATGCGTACGAATTCAGCGCTGACCTTTTCCCCCTCGAAAAGGGCGGAAAGCGCCGTCGGCTCTTCAAGGAACGGGATCTCGGTGGCCCCCTCGTCAATATCGCATGCCAGCGTCAGATGGCAGGTGGTATCCAGATCCTCGTGCGGGGTACCGCTGACGTAGCGGGAGAGCGAGGAAACAAAGAAGGTGTAGCTGTGCAGAAGGACCTTAAGCCCCGCCGCGTGCAGCCCGTCCATCATTTGCCGGAAATCCTCCTCGCCGTTCGGGAAGAGGTATTTGTTCAGCGCAAAGTCGCCCTGCGTATAGCCGCTGCCCTGGTGGTAAGAGATCTGGCGGATACCGAGGACTTTGCATTTTTCCACCACCGAGGGGACGGCCTCGGCCTTGAAATTGGAATGAAGCGTGATGTAGGTCTCTTTTCCTTCGCCGCAATCCATGGCGTAGGGGCCGCCCTTCTTGCTCTTTGGCAGCTCGCCGTCGGGGATCAGCTCGATGACCTTTTTCATAATATCGCGGATACAGCCGTCGGGCGCGCCGAATACGGCGGCGCGTACCGGGCGGTCACCGTGGCCGCGGGTACCCTTAAGCCCAATCTTCGGATACCCCTCCGCGCGAAGCGTAAGGTTGCGCCCCGGATGCTCGGCCATGCGGGTGGCGCAGGTAAGACCCATCAGGGTGGCCGTGAAGTAAGAGGGGGCGGCGTTATTGGCGATATATTGGTGATAATCAATGTCGATCGGGATATTCACGAAGGCGATCTTTAAAAAATCCTCGTTCGATACCTCTTTAAGCGTAAAGATAAAGTAATCGCCGCCGTCGGTAATCTCAATCTTTGCCGCAAGGCCGTTTTCGTAAGTCAGCGAAAGGGTGACCCCGTCAAACGAAGCCGAAGCGGCGGGCGATACCTCGCCATTCTTCAGCGTGACGTACGAGCATACCGACTTTTCACCCGAAAGATAGCTTTTGCCGTCACGCAGGTCCTTGAAATACAGGTTTTCGGCGTTTTCGCCGATCGCGTAGGAAAACGCGCTGTTCTTAAATTCAATCATACGATCACCTTTTCTTACTTAAAGCGTGTTGTCGCCAAGGAAGTGAAGCACCAGCTCGCTTCTGGCCTCGGGGTCTTTTGTACCGGGGCATACGGTTACGGTCGATTCGCCTGCGGGAAGGGTGGGCATATCGACCTTCGGTAGCTCTTGCAGCACCGTGCCGGTGGCGCTTACCACCTGCGCGTTTCCGTCTGCGTCACATTCGATCGCTTGCATGCTTTCAAGCGTGCAGGGGAAGCTGACCGTCTTGCCGCCGATGGTAACGCTGGGGTTCTCGTAGGCGATCTTACGGGGAAGCAGAAGCTTGACCTCACCAAGGCGAATATCGCTGTGCGCCCCTTCGATGTCTACGATCAAGGTATCGATCGAATCGAACACCTTAAGATTGCGGTAGGAGGAATAGAAGGTGCGAACGTCGGTAAAGACGCGGTAGATAAGCTTCGGGGCGGGGAAGGTGTTCGTCGGGTCATCGGCGTTCTCGGTCTCGTAAAAGGCGAAATAGCGCGGCCCTACGAAATCGACCTTTACGTGGTAATCGGCAAGGCCAACGGGTAACCCCTCCAGCGTCGATTGCAGGCGAACGCGTACCGTAGCGCCCGAGCCGTCACCGACGAGCGTAAAGCCGACGGCGTTGTTCTTTTTGGCGTTGATGGGCGCGCCCTCAACGCGCACGTCAAATTCATTGTGCGACGAAAGGGGGGCGTCGGGCGGGGTGATAAGCGAGATCGCATCCTCGCTGTTGAAATCCGCGGCGCCGGTTAAAGCGTAAAGCCGAAGCGTCGGCTTCTTTTCGGTAAAGGGATTGACCGCTTTCAGCTCCTTATGGGTGGCGTCTTCGAAAAGGCGAAGCGTTTTGCTTTCCAAGAAGTAGGGCTTATCCTTGTCGGTACGAAGCGAATATTCGTTCCCGGGGGTGCGCAGAAGGCGGCATTCCTCGGGGGTAAGATTTAGCTGCGAGCGAAGCCCCTCGTAACGGTGAATGATGGGAAGGATGCGGTCAAGCAGCGGTACGACCCCCAGCTCCTGGCGGACGCCGCCGTAATACGAGAAGCAGGCATCGTTCGCCACGACACGGTTGAAAAGATACTCGACGTCCTCTTCGCGCATCACGCGGTTCTGCCAGCCGTATTTGTACCAGTTGCGCGAGCAGAAGTCGAACCACCCAAGCTCGGGCGCCATGTACATACGCTCGGCGGTGGTATCGTCGTAATACACGTGGGCGTCGATGAAATTGCGAAGCGAGCGGTTGCCAAGGTCAAGCGCGCCGTAGCGGCTGCGGGCGTACCAGGAGCCCGTATACTGCGGGTTATAGCAGCAGTCAAACAGCGGGTCGTGATCAAGATGGTTGCAGACCTCGGTGATAAACTCGGTCGCGTAGTACCAGGCGTATTCGTTCCCTTCCATGGCAAACACGCCGTCGATGGCGTCCATATAAAAGCCGTCAAAGCCGAATTTGTTATAGAAGTCGGCGGTGTTCTTGGCTACCTCGTAGAAGAGAGGGGAATCGGCCTTCGGCAGAACGAAATAGAAGTATTCCTTCAGCTGGCGGACCTCTTCGCCCGCCTCGTGCGAGGAAATAGCGGTGCCAAGCGCGCCGCGCTTACATTCGATAAAGGCGTAGGGCTTCTCGTGCCGTACCTTACCGAACTTAATAAGCTCTTTCCCGATCTTCAGATACGGAGAGCTGACGAGCCCCTCGGCATAGATCTCGGAAACCCCGTCGGGTGCTTCCAAAATACGGATCTCGGTGGCGGTTTCGTCCAACGGTTCCGCAAGCGTTAAGCGCACGATCGCGTCCAGATCCTCATGCGGGACAGGGGTCAGGTATTTTGAATTGTGCGCCACGAAGAAGGTATAGCTGTGTACGGCGACCAGAATCCCTGCCTCGTGGAACATATCGATCAGCTTTTTGAGGTCGCTTTCTCCGTTGGGGAAGATATCGGGATTCAGCCTGAAGTCCCCTTGGATATAGCCGCCGCCCTGATGAAAGCCGACCTGGGTAACGCCTAATTTTTTACATTTCTCGATATAAGCGGGGGCGTCCTCAAGGCGAAGAGCCGAGGGACAGCCCATATAAGTACGGCGCGCGTCGCGGTAATCCATCGCGTAAGGGCCGCCCTTTTTGCTCTTCGGCAGCTCCCCGTCGGGGATCTCGTCCATTACCCGCTTCATAATATCGCGGATCTTGCCGTCGGGCGCGCCGAAAACGGCAGCGCGTACCGGGCGGTCACTGTGACCGCGGGTCCCCTTAAGCCCGATCTTCGGATACCCCTCCGCGCGAAGCGTAAGGTTGCGCCCCGGATGCTCGGCCATGCGGGTGGCGCAGGTAAGCCCCATCATGGTGGCGGTAAATAGCTCGGGCGCCTCGCGGTTGGCGATGTATTGGTGATAATCAATGTCGATCGGGATGTTGACGAAGGCGATCTTTAAAAAATCCTCGCTCGATACCTCTTTAAGCGTAAAGATAAAGTAGTCGCCACGGTCACAAACCTCGATCGCTGCGGTCAAGCCGTTTTCGTAAGTAAGCGAAAGGATGGGGGCGTGGAAGGTCGCCGATACGGCGGGAACGACGGTTTCATCCTTTAAGGTCACGTACGAAGACGGCGACGGCTCCTTAGAGAGATGATTTTTTCCGTCACGCAGATCCTTGAAATAAAGGTTCTCCGCTTTTTCGGAAATGGCGTAGGCAAAGGCCTTGGTACGAAATTCGATCATAACGGGAAATATCCTTTCAACCTTATGAATTATTATATATACCGAATTCAGTATACCTTATGGATCAAGCCTCTGTCAAGCCGTTGCGCTTAAAAAGAAAGGCGTTTTTTTGCCAAAAAACAAAAAACAAAAAGGAAAGAAAAGAAAAAGAAAGCCAATGAAAAACCATTGGCTTTCTTGCGGTATAAGCGATAACGGTAGGCGAGCTTTCGCCGCCGCTTGCTTAGCCAAACCCCTTACTTTTGGCAAGGTGACACCGCGCTCAGAACAGAATGTTGACCGAGGTGGTGTTGGGGTCGCGGTCGATCTTATAGATGACGTGATCGGGGCGGCACTCATGCACCGAGATCTTTCCGCCCGTGACGGCGCGCGGCAACGCCTTTTCCCGCAGGCTGACGAAAAATTCGTTTTCGATCAGCGGGGTACGCACGGCTTCTACGGGCGCAAGGTCGATGCGGTAGCCGCCGTCCACCGAGTCGATCGTCGCGTGGGAAGCGTAGACCGATTGCGAGGCCGAGGCCTCGTTATCGCGCGCGAGCATCGCGCCGAAGGGCGAGGTCACGCGGCGGAAATAATCGATCCAAGCGGGGACGTATTCAAAATTCTTCTCGGGCTGGGCTTGCACGAAGTTGGCGACGTGCCCGACGATATTGGGGCGAAATCTCGTTACGCCGTTTTGCGTAAAGCAGTCGTGCAGGATCGAGGGATCGACCGAGTAGGCGTTCCACAACACGAAGTTGGCGTCTCCTACCGAGTTGATGAAGATCGTGCCGTCTCTTACCGTGGCTTCCATCGGCCAGCCGCCCCACTCCCAAATGCCGACCCCATGCTCACGCAGAAGGCGGGCAAAGGTGCGGTTATATTCGTCATCGACCGTACCGAAGCAGCCGCTACCCGCTTCAAACACGCGGATATCCTTTTTAAAGCCCCAATCGTGATAGATCTCAAAGAAAAGGTCAAGCAAAAGATTGAATTCCTCGGCGGGAAGCGGCTTGCAAACCGTTCTCCC
This sequence comes from Eubacteriales bacterium, assembly GCA_045661285.1. Classification (GTDB taxonomy): domain Bacteria; phylum Bacillota; class Clostridia; order Oscillospirales; family CAG-272; genus UBA1740. The sequence goes on from JAZRFI010000061.1 coordinate 9,255, forward strand.
CTTTTCGTCGATCTCCTTAAAGGGATAAAGATACTTGGTGGTCTTGAAGATCCCGTTCTCAAAATAGGCGTGCTGCAGGCCGTGCAGACCGTATTCCAGATGCTCGCTCCCCTCTAAGATTGAGAAGCACTCTTCAAAATACGAGCGGTTTTTCTCCACGATCGAGGCGGCATCCCACCCCTTTTCGTCCCAGGTGACGTGCGGGACGCCGCGCAAGCGATTGTTGATATCCCAATCGCCGAGAACAAGGTTGCAAAGGATCTTGACCCCAAGCCCCTTGCCGATCTCGTGCAGAACGCGGATGTCGTCGGGTACGTGACGGCGGGGAAGAGCCGAGCGGCAGGGGCGGTTTTGCAAGCGCTGATCCGCCCCCTCCAGCCAACCCGCGTCGTCTACACGAATGCCAATGCCGACAGGCAGAATAATATCTGAGGGTTTCATCGCGGTTTTCTCCTTATATTTTATATTCTTCTCTACGGAAAGCTTTTTCACTTGTCCTTTAACGGAAAGACAATATTTCGCTGCGGCTGTAAACCCGTGTCTTGAAAATTCGTAGAATTTTTAAAACCGAGGGCAGCGGTTGTCTTAAAACTTGAAGCCGGGGATGTTGACCAGGGTCGAAACGTCAACCGGCATTTCGGTCGCGATGGACTTATTGGCGGCGATACCGGTCAGGATACTCAGGGCGCCGTCAACGTGCGAGGCCGCGCGGTGGAAGCGGTCCTCCTCCGGGGCACCGAACAGGTCGTTCAGCATAACGTTGTCTCCGCCGCCGTGGCCGCCAAGACCCTGAACGATCGGAACCTTGTAGGGCGATCCGAACATCGGATAGACCGTGATGCTCGTACCCTTTACGACGCCCTCGTTCTCCGAGGCACCGCCCGCGTTGATGTAAACGGCCTCAACCACTTCCATCTCGATACGGCCCTTGGTACCGGTGACCGATACGCGGAAGCCCTCCCAGGGCGAGTAGGCGTTGAGCGAGTAGGACATCTGGGCGCCGTTCTTATAGCGGACGAGAACGTTCATCGTATCCTCGATGCTGATGTTGTCTCCAAAAACGCTTTGGTCGCGGATATATCCGTCGTCCTTTTCGGCATTGAGGTACAGCTTTTCAAGATATTCGTTTCCTTCCATGACCAAGGCAAAGGGATCGCCCTTCGCGTTTTCTTGGCCGTGAACACGGGAATAGAACTTGGTAACGCCGCGCTCTTCGGCGTTTTCTTTGCCGTAGAACTTCAGATCGCCAAAGGCGAAAACGCGGGTGGGATAGCTGCCCAGCCAGAAGTTGACAAGGTCGAAGTGGTGGGTGGATTTATGTACGAGAAGCCCCCCGCTGTTCTTCTTGTCGCGGTGCCATCTGCGGAAGTAGTCGGCGCCGTGGGAGGTGTTGAGCATCCACTCAAAGTGAACCTGCGTAACCTTACCGACGGCATCGTCCATGATCAGCTCGCGCAGCTTGGTGTTGTGGGGGGCGTAACGGTAGTTAAAGGTAACGCGAAGCGAACGGCCGGTGCGCTCAATGCAATCGAGGATCTGCTGGCACTTGTCGGCACTCATCGTCATCGGCTTTTCGGTAATGGCGTCACAGCCCATTTCCATAGCCTTGATGATATAGCGGTGGTGGGTACGGTCGATCGAGGTGACGATAACTATGTCGGGCTTGGTTTCAAGGATCATCTTTTCGAAATCCTCGGCCGCATACATCGGAACGGGGGTGGATTTGCAAACGTTGACCAAAAGCTCGTTCGTCAGCTCCATTCTCGTTTTGTTGGTATCGCAAATCGCAACCAGCTCAGAGGTTTCCGGGTGACGGGTGGCAATGGCCGAATAATACATTCTGGATCGGCCGCCAACGCCGACTATCGCGTATTTTTTCTTTTCCATGATCTCGTTTCCTTTCTTACGGACGATTTTTTCTTGTCCTTTAATAACATTATAGCATCTTACCCTTAAAAAACAATAGGATTTCGTGTTTTTTCGGGGATTTTTGGTTTTTAAAAAAGCGATTGCTTAAAAAAGAAAGGCACCCGCCTCTCCCTTATGGGAGAAGCCGATGCCGACGGACTTTACGAAAGCCCGTAATGCTCACTAAGCTTGCGGAAGGCGGGAAGGGCGCCCTCGATCGTGCTTTTGGCAATGCAATACGCGATACGCACGTAGCCGCCGATCCCAAAGCTATCCGAGGGGACGAGCAGAAGCTCGTATTTCTT
>JAZRFI010000062.1:0-4046 GCA_045661285.1 Eubacteriales bacterium
CTGCAAAACAAACTCTCTTGCCTCGTCGTAAATTTGTGAAAGATGATACAGCTCGTGCGGGCCGGGCGTGACGTCGATCATGGTGTTGGGGTAGGAAAGGAATCTTCGCGCATCGTCAAGATGCGTCGACATAAAGCCCCAGTGCGCGATCCAAAGCGGCAAGCGGGGGTGCCGTTCCAGAAGATCGAAGAGCGCGTCGTAAAAATCTTGAAGGGGCGGGATGCCGCTTTCGGGGGTGACCAGCATCCCCTCGTGGCTGGGCAAAAGCTTTTCCTCATCCCAAAGATCGTTCGGCCCGGCAAGGTGCATCACGAGGGGAAACTGCGTTTCCTCGAGGAAAGAATAGACCTTATCGTAGACGGGGCTGTTCGGCAATCTCTTATGCCGCGCTACGATCTTGGGGATCCCCTCCAGCATTTTAAGGCCGTCGTACCCCGCCTCGTAGAAAAGCTTGATCTGGCGCAGATACTCGTCCGCCTGCTCGCTTTCGGGAAGCGAAAGGTCATGCCAAAGCCCCGCCATCGCGTAGGCCGGCAGCTCCTTGGTCAGCATCACCTTAAAGGCCGCCCCCATAATATTCTGCAAGCGGCGAAGCGGCTCGTTGCCTATATACTTCGCATCGCCCCCCGAGGTCGGCAGGCTTAAAAGCCCCATGCGCGAAAGCGAAAGGTCGCGGCTGCTTTGCAGCAAAAACTGCGCCGATTCGTAAAAGCGATTCGTTAGGGTGTAGTGAAAGTGCGTGTCAAAGACCTTATCTGCAAATCTTCCCATTTCTTTTTTCCTTTTTGTATTGTTTTATTTACGTTTATTCGATTATACCACGATTTCCTCGCCGCTTAGCAGGGCGTCGTTTCCAAGGGCGGCCTCCGCCTGCGCGCTGACGAGATCGTAATAGATCCCGCGTTTTTCAAGCAGCTCCTTGTGCGTGCCGACCTCCTTTACCTGCCCTCCCTCAAAAACGATCAGTCGGTCGGCGTTTCGAAGGGTCGATAGGCGGTGGGCGATCGCAAGGGTGGTGCGCCCCTCGGTCAAGCGGTCAAGCGCGTCTTGGATCTTCTTTTCGGTCTCGGTATCAAGCGCCGCCGTCGCCTCGTCAAGGATCAGGATCTTCGGGTCATGCAAAAGCGCGCGCGCGATCGCAACGCGCTGCCGTTCCCCGCCCGAAAGCGAGTAGCCGCGGTCGCCCACGCGGGTGTTATACCCCTCGGGCAGCGACATAATAAAATCGTGCGCCCCCGCGACCCGCGCCGCCTCAATAACCTCCCGCAGCGTGGCGGTGGGCTTACTGTAAAGAATGTTCTCGCGTACGGTTCCGTCAAAAAGCTGGGTCTCTTGCGGAACAACGCCGATATTCGTGCGCAGATGCTTTTGGGGCATATCCTTAATATCCACCCCGTCGATAAGGATCTCTCCCCTTTCGGCCTCATAAAGCCGCATAATAAGGTTTACGAGCGTGGTCTTTCCACAGCCCGAATGCCCAACGATCCCGATCATCTCGCCCGCCTTGATCGAAAGCGAAACGTCCTTTAGTACCCCTACGTCCCGGGTATACCCAAAGGAGAGGTTCTTTACCTCGATATTCCCCTTGATCGGCGGACTGACGGGATGGTCGCTGTCACGGATCTCGGGCTCCTCGTCTAAGATCTCGGTCAGCTGTCCTAAGGAGGTCGTAAAGGCGGTGATCTCATCGGGTAGATCGGTCAGTTCCTTCAAGGGCTCGTAAAAGAGAGCCGAGTAGGCGGTGAACTGGCTGATCGTACCCACGTCTACCTGCCCCCAGAAGAGCCACAGATTTCCGAAGAAAAGCAAAAGATAGCTGCCGATCTCGTAAAGCTGACCGCCGATCAGCGAAACCAGGTGCGCGCGCCGATAGCGTTTATCCTCCAGATCAATGAGCGTATCCAATTTCTCATGGTAGACCCGCTTGACGCTTTTTTCCTTTCCGTACGCCTTTACCACACGCGCGCCCCATATATAATCGAAAAGGCTTGTGTAGTATCGCCGGCTTGAAAAATGCAAACGCCTTGTCCAACGCTGTAAATACTTGCGCCCCACCAGCAAAAAGGCCACAACAACCGGCAGGGGCGAAAAGACCAAAAGGCTCATCGTCGGGCTGATCGAAAGGATCAGCACGGTTCCCACAACAAGCCCCATCAGCTGCGAAAGAAGCCGCGGCAGGCGATTGACGATAAAGCGCCCGACCGTCTGCACGTCGCCGTTGATGCGCTGGGAAAGATGCCCGATCGAATGGCGGCCGATCGAGGAAAGCGAAAGCGATTCGACCTTTTCGAACATCAACCGCCGAAGCCTGACCGAATAGCGCGTGCCCGAAACACCCGAAAGATAGGATTGAAGCAAGGATAAAAGGCGGCTGATCAGCTCTAAGAGCACCAAGGAAAGAACGAGAACGAAAAACTGCTCTCTCTCCCCTCTGATCACCCCGTCCCCGGGATAGATATAGCCGTTGATGGCCTCCTTTTGAATGATCGGCGTTACAAAACGGATCACGAGCGAGACCACCATAAAGAGCAATGGCACGAAAAGGAGAAAGCGAAGCCCCTTGGTCGATTCCCAAAGGCAACGGTATTTGCCCCCGCCATCCGCGCAGAAGCGGCAGTACTTCCCCTCTTTTCCATAGGGCTGCCCGCACTTCTTGCAGACCTCCTCGTCCCCGTCATCCTCCTCCGCTTCGCCCGCAAGAAGAAACGAAAGGCGGCGCAAAAGGGCGGCATAGCGCCGCTCGTTTCCGCTTTTTATATACGAGCAAAGCGCGATCTCCTCCCCATCCGATATCCCGATCAGCGTAGCGCTGTTCAGGTATTCCTCCATACGGAAGGCAGAAAAGGCGAAGAGGGGATAGGCACGGTCCACTTCTCCGTCAAGCAGGCGATATACCGCTTTATCGGTGACGGCAAAAAAGCCGTTGGCCATGCGCCCCTCCCACAGATCGAAGGGCAGGGCTACCGACAATACCTCTCCCTTGGAAAGGAACGGCGAAAGCGCCCTCTCTTCCCTTTCGGGAAGCGTGTATAAAAGCTTCATAGCTCCCCCTTACAAAAAGACCTCAATGCGGCGGTAGCTGGCCTTATCCAGCTTCTTCGGATCCTCGATCTCGTAAAGACAGCCGTTGATCTCGGTAAGCAACACGCGACCGCCCTCCAAAATACGCACCGAGGACGCCTCGTCACGCATCGTTATGCTTCTTTTCCCGAGATCGCTCTCCACCGTTAGGCGCAAAAGCCCCGCACGGCGGCGAAAGGCGGTGATCTTTTTGATCTTCGGGATCATATATCTTCGCCAAAGCTCCTCTTGTACCAGCGCGCGGTTTTCTCCCGAAAGGTCGGAAAGCTTTTCGATCATGCCGATCTCGTTTTGCATATCGCTCGGCACGCGCACCGACAAAAACTCATCGGGCGCGGTTAAAGGAAAGGAGCGAAGAACGACCACGCGGTCGTAGGTGACGCTTTCCCCTTCTCCGTTTACCGTAAGTGAGAGAAGCCCTCCTCTCGAAAGCGAAAAAACGGCGTTTTCGTCGCTAAGGACGGTTTGGGTGATATCCTTATTCACAGCGTTTCCTCCTCTCCCGTCATAACCCTTTGCATCTGCTCGTTTTGCAGCGTATACAGCTTATAAAAGATGCCCTTTTGGGCTAAAAGCTCCTCTTTGGTTCCCATCTCGCATAGCTCCCCCGCCTCCATCGACATAATGCGGTCGCAATCGCGGAGGGTCGAAAGACGGTGGGCGATCGAAAGCGTTGTTTTCCCTCGGCTGAGCGTCGCGAGGGCATCGCTGATGATCTTCTCGGTACGGTTATCCATCGCGGCGGTCGCCTCGTCAAGAATCAGGATCGCGGGATCGGCAAGGATCGCGCGCGCGATCGAGATGCGCTGTCTTTCGCCCCCCGAAAGCAATCTCTTTCCGTTGCCGATCATGGTATCGTACCCATGCGGCATCGCCATGATAAAATCGTGGGCGCCCGCCAGCTTGGCGGCGGCGATCACCTCTTCGTCGGTGGCCGTCTGTCGCCCGAAGCAAAGGTTTTCCCG
>JAZRFI010000063.1:0-10380 GCA_045661285.1 Eubacteriales bacterium
GAGAAGCTCGGGCTCGAATTCGTCAACAAAGCGGCGGAATTCCTCGGTATCCCAACGGCTCTTTTTCCATAAAAGCGAACGGAAATACAGCATCGCCGGGTTCTCGTTAAACCGCCTGAAAAAGGCAAAAAAACGGCTATCCTTTTTTTCTTTTTCGGTGTTTTCCGGCTCTTTTTCACATACCTCTATCCTTTTCCCGACCGATCCCTTCCGTAAAAGAGACCGTATCATTTCCATATCGGTCATACGGAAATACCGACGGCAAAAGCCCTCGTTGGGAAGGGTATCCGAGGTATAGATCTGGGCTATTTTTTCTTCATCCCAGCCGCCGAAGAAGGTGGCAAGGTAACGCGAGGTGGAATCGGGCCGATAGGGCTCGGCCGCGATGAGAAGGATTCTTGGAAAGCTCATAAGGCTCCTTTATTTCTTTTTCTTCCAGAGAAAAAGGCGTCTGACTACGTAGCGCATACGCGGCGGCAAAAGAATCTCGACCACAAAGCGCATCGAAATATTCCGCAAATAACCGAAGTAGCCGATGAAGCCGGCTTCATACAGATAGTGATGCATGCGCCGTTCGCTTTTGAAATAACGCCAGCCGCCGCGCCGCTTCATCTGATCGACCGATGTGCGTACGTTTACAAGGATATCGGGAAGGTTATGGCCACGGCATCCCATCTTCAGCATCCGTGCCCAGAGATAGTAATCCTCCTCCCAGAACCAATCGATATAGCCGCCCGCCTCTAAAACGCGGCTTTTACGGTACATCACGGTCACGTGAGAGAAGGGGCAGTGCGTTTTGATCCCCTTGAGGATCTCTTTGTGCGTTTCGGGACTGATACAGCAGCTAATGATCTCATTGGGATCCTCGGTAAAATAGCCGTTGGTGCCGCCGAGGATATCGACCTCGGGATGCTCACACATAAAGGCCATTTGCTTTTCGAAGCGGTCGGGCATGGAAAAATCGTCGCTGTCCATTTTGGCGACCAGCTCGTTTTGGCAAGCCCTAAGCGCCGCATCGGTAGCACGGCTGCACCCCACGTTCTCGGGCAGATAAATCAGCCTTACCGAAAGAGGCGCGAAGATCGGATCCTCGATCACGGCTTTCAGCTCATCGGGGATCGGCCCGTCGACCACCACCACCAGCTCATTAGGCAGAAGCGTTTGATGAAGAAGGCTTTCCATCGCCAAGCGGACGAAGGGCGCCTTATCCCCCGCCCATACGCACATATAGGCCGAAAACTTTTCGTTCGTCATCATCTTCTCTCTCTTTCTTTCATGGCTTTTTTATATTTCGTAAGGCTTTGCAGAAAAAAGGTGAGAGAAGGCAACGGATCGCGGAAAGAGAAGATCACGTCCTTCATTCCGAAGCGGCGGAACCACGAGGGCTTTGCCCGAAAACGGTTCGGCGATTTCACAAACCAAAGGATATCGACAAGGGTACAGCAGACCCTTTTCTTTTCATTTTTTACCTCGTAGCACTCGGAAAGATCGCCCCCGAAGGCGTTATCGAGGATCAGCTTGGCGATATTGATGCCAAGGCAAAAATTCAAGAGAACGATCGCCGAGATACGGCCGTTGACCTCCAAGATCCGAGCCTTTCCTTCTTTGTCGACCATAAGATCGAAATTTGCGTATCCGCGCCAGCCGAGAACGTTGAGAAGTTTTTTACACATGCTTTCGATCTCGGGGTGGCGAATGCCTCGACAGGCGACCGTTGAGCCGCCGTCAAGCGGGAACCAACGGTGCTTTTCGGCCACCACGACCGAGCGAAAGATGCCCATATCGTCACGGAAGATCTCGGCCCCGTATTGGAAAGCCCCCTCTTCTTGCGCGATATACTCTTGCACCAGCATTTCCGAAAAGCCCTCGCCCTTCTCGGCGATGACCGAACTAAGCTTTTCCTCGCTTTCGATCACCGAAAAGCCGATCGAGCCGCACTCGGTCCGCGGCTTGATGACAACGGGATAGGAAAGCCCCTCGTCACGAATCGCCGCTATCGGGTCACCCGTAAGAACCGTTTTCGGCGCGGGAATCCCGTTTTCCCGGCAAACGCGCATGGTTTCCAGCTTATCGATGATCTTCGAAAAGACCGACCAATCGTTCACCTCTACCCGCTTGACGTATTTCGCGAAAAACTCCTTGTTCTCGGAAACATAGCGGGCGGTAAAATCGTCGATCGGCAGCAAAAGATCAAAGCTCTCCTTTTTCACCAGATCCATAAGAAACGCCAGCTGACGGTCAAACTCGCGGCGTCCGCAGGGCATCAAAATCCTTTTATTGGGATAAAAGGAGGCGTAGCAAACGTCAAGGCGCGAATAGCAAAGCACCGTCACGCGGCAGCCGAGGCGGCGGAACGCGCGGGCCATGGTCAGCGACTGCCTTGCGTCGCCGTCGGTAATCAGAATTCGCTTTTGATAGCGTGTTCTTGTTTTCATAGTTATCTCTTTCTTTTCTTCAAAACGCGAAGGGAGCGTTCCGAAAAACGCGGAACGCCCAAGGTAGATTTAAGAAACCGGTTCTTTCTCTCGCAACGAAACGGGATGAGAGGCAAGGGCCGCCGAAAGCTCTCTCGGCTCCCTAAAATTCCTTTTGCCGAAAAGCATACCGAGAATGGTGAAAAAGGTGCGGAACACAATGCGAAAATCGTAAAAAAACGAACGGTTCTCGACATAATACCCCTCTAAAGACAGCTTTTGGGGCAAGAATTTTTCTTCGTATTCTTCCACCGTTTCCATCCTTTCGCCGTGCGTATAATCGTATACGCTGGCAGGGCTTGTCAGCCCCGGCTTCACACGGGTAAGCGGCGCATACGCCAAGGGTTGCTCGCGGTAGATCGCTTCATCCTCGGGGCGGGGGCCAACCACCGTCATCTGCCCGAAGAGGATATTGAAGACCTGCGGAAACTCGTCGATCTTCGTTTGGCGGATAAAGCGGCCGAAGCGAAAAATACGCTCATCGCTCTTTAAGGTGGTCAGACGAATAGCGCCGCTATCCTTGTGCATCGAGCGGAACTTGTAGCAGGTAAAGATCTTGCCGCCGCGGCCTACTCTCTTGGCTTTATAGATCGGAGAGCCGGGGCTTACAAGCATAATGATCAAGGCGGTCAGTATGTATACGGGGGAAAAGAGCGTGATAAAAACGACCGAAAAGAGAATATCAAAGGTCCGTTTGGCGAAGGAATAAATCATAGGCACCTCTCTTTCACAGGAAACGGCGCAGCTGAACGAAGCGCTCGGAGCAGGAAAGACCGACCTGCAAACCGTTCGTGCAGTCCCCGCGGCGCAGATATTCGACCGAACGGGGATGGGGGAAGGGGCGCATCTCGGTCTTATAGGCCGAAAAGGCGCGATACTTCTGCTCGGCGTAATCGCTGATATCGACGTACACGTTCGGCATAAAGGTCACCGAGCTGACGTTCGGCATCCACTCGGTCGAGGAGGGAACGCTATAGCAGAAGATCTCCTTCACGCATTGCTCGGCAATCGGACGGACGGCAACCAGCGTCGAGCGGTATACGCACTGATGGTCCATATTCAAATCGCCCCAGAAGTGGGTAAAGACGACCTCGGGCTTCAACATATCGATCGCCTTCTCAATAACGCCGTTGACCTGGATATGCGGCGTTACGTCCAGCTTCATATCGGGGAGATTGCCGTAGTACACGTCGCGGATCCCGAGAATATCGCAAGAGGCGCGCGTTTCGGCCTTCTTCTCCTTGATGATATCGAAGATCTTATGGCTCTCTCTGTATTGGGCAGTGCTGCCGTCTGTCACGATCAAAAGATCGACAACAGCCCCCTCGGCAACCATTTTGGCAATGGTTCCCCCCATGCCGAGAACCTCATCGTCGGGATGCGCCGCAATTACCAGTACCTTCTTCATCTTTTCGTCCCTCCGGCAAAGCCGAATCGTCTCCTTAACTCAAAATCATAATAATATATATAATTTTATTGTAATTATTGCATAATTATAGCATAACGCGTAAACCTTGTCAAGAGGCACACACGCGCGCGAAGGGGTCTATCGAGCGCCAAAAAACACCAAAATAACAAAAAAGCCCCGAAAAAAGGGGCTTTTTTACAAAAATTTTTTCACAGAAAAAGTTGAAGAGCGAAGAGCGAGGCAAAAAGCGTCGGTACCGCTACGGCAAAGCCGATCTTCAAAAAGCCTCGGTACCCAAGGCGAAGACCGTTTTTGGCCAAAATGTCACCGAACATGATGCCCGCCAAGGCACCGATGGGGGTGAAGAACGCCCCAAGATTAGAGCCGATGACCGTAGCATAAAGCGCCCCCCGCAGCCCCTCTTCTGCCACCCCGCCGAGAAGCGACGAGAAGAAAACGCTCATCGGGATGTTATTCATCAGGTTGGCGGCGAGGAAGGATAAAATTCCAAAATGCAAGGTTTTGTTTTCAAAAGTAAGCAAAGAAGCGAGTTTGTCGGTTATTCCGCTTTCAGAAAGCGAAAGCACCATAACAAACATGGAAAGGAGAAACGGAACCAGTTCCCAGGGCGCGCGGCGAAGAAGGATACCGAGCGACGAGGGGCGGCGGCGCCGAAGAAGCGAAAGGATCAGGATCGAAAGGCATAACCCCAAAAGCGAAAGAAGGGCTACCAGCCACATCTCTATCCCGATATAAGAGCCGACGGCCAAAAGAAGCGTACATCCAATAAGAAAGAAAAGGCCGATGAAGAGCGAGGGCTTATCGGGAAGCGTAACGGGCGAAGGCTCGCAAAAAAGCGGAGCGGTGAGGCGACGGCGGAACAAGAGCCACAGACAAAGAAGCGAAACGACCCCTGCGACAACGGTCGGGATCGCCATGACGCCAACGTAAGAGAGAAAGGAAACGCCGTAGGATTCGGCAAGATAGATATTCGTGGGGTTTCCGATCTCCAGCATCATGCTCCAGGTATTGGCGGCAACGAACTCGGCCGCAAGATAGGGCAACGGATCGATGCGGGCGGCCGCGGCAAAATAGCAGATGAAGGGGGTAAAGGAAAGAACGATCACGTCGTTGGAGGTAAAGACGGTAAGGATCGAAACGACGGCGTACAAAAGAAGGAAGAGCTTTCGTTGATCGCGCCCCGCCCGCTTAAGCGTGCGGTACGCCAGATACCGAAAAAGCCCCATCTCGTCAAGAAACACCGAAAGAAGCGTCATGCTGATGAAAAGCACGAGGATCTTTAAGGGATTGACGGCGCTATCCGAGAGGAAGGCCGAAAGAACGCTTTCCCCACCGATACAGCCGAACAGCAAAAGAAGAAGTGCCCCCGTAAGCGCTACGACCCAATAGGAAGAGAGCGAAAGGCCGAAAAGGCGTATCTTCGGGAAAAAGAGGAGCGCCGCGATCATCAATAAGCAAGTTGCGACGCAAAGGATCAAAGCAAGCATACATGGCCCTTCTTTTTTTAGGCGGAGCGGCCGCCGATTGAAACAAACAGCTTTTTATATAGCACGAAGGGGCGTTCTTGTCAATCTTTTTACCGTCTTTTTATTTTTTATAAGCTATAAATAGTAAGTTTACAAATTGTTTGTTGCAAAAGGGCGAAAGGACGCATATAATGGAATATGATTTCATTTGATTCCGGCCAAGATTTTTTGAAAACCCAAGAAATAAATCTTCCCCCATCGCGCGAGGCGCTTCTTGAAAAAATAAAAAAAGAGGGGGTTGCCGTATGCGGTCTCGGGAAAGCGAATCTGCCGCTTCTCGAATGGCTATACGTACGGGGCGCGCGCAAGATCGAAGCGCGCGACAAAAAAAGCCGAGCCGAGCTTGCGGATCATCCCATCCTTTCGGCCGAGGGGGTCACACTCCTGACCGGCGAAGGATATCTTGACGGGCTGACGGCGGGCGTTATCTTCCGTTCACCCGCGCTTCGACCCGATACCCCCGCCCTTGCCGAGGCCGCCCGTCGGGGCGCCCTGATCCTGACCGAGGCTTCTCTTTCCTCTTTTCTTTGCCCCGCCAAGCTTTTTACGGTAACGGGCAGCGACGGAAAGACCACCGTAACCATGCTAACGGGCGCGATGCTTCGCGCCGCCCATCGCCGTTGCTTCGTAGGCGGCAATATCGGAACGCCGCTTTTACCCTTTATCGATCTGATGCGTAAGGAAGACGCCGCGGTTATGGAGCTTTCAAGCTTTCAGCTGATGGACCTTCTTCCTCGGGCACAGGCTTCTGCCCTTACCTCTTTTTCGGAAAATCATCTGGATTGGCACCGCGACCTTCACGAATACGAAAAAGCCAAGATCAACGGTCTTCTTCGCGCCAAGCGCGCGGTTTTGCCGTCCGAATGCCCGCTGACCCCAAAAATTCTTGATTGCCGCCCCGCCGTCCTCTTTTCGGCCAAGCAGTCGCTTGCCGCGCTGAAAGCGAGATGGGGAAAGATTCCCTTCGTCTTTTTAGAGGGGGATACCGTCTTTTACGAGGAGGGCGGACAGCGTCTGCCTCTCTTTAGGAAGGATGCGCTTACCCTACCGGGGCTATATAACCTTGAAAACGCCATGTGCGCCGCCGCTTTATGTATAGAGGACGCGGCGCCGAAGGAGATCGAGGGGGCGATACGCGCCTTTCGGGGCGCCCCGCACCGCTGTGAGCTGATCGGTTGCTTTCAAGGGGTCAGGTGCTACGATTCCTCGATCGATACCACACCGACAAGAAGCGCCTCTACCCTCTCGGCCTTTCGTGAAAAGCCGATCGTCCTTTGTGGGGGAAGAGGAAAAAATCTTTCGCTTCTGCCGCTTGTCGAAGCGCTTATCGGGGGCGCCAAGGCCGCTATTCTCTACGGGGAGATCGCGCCCGCGCTTGCGGCCGCCCTCCGCGCCCACCCGCTTTACGACAAAAAGAAGCTCCCCCTTCTTTACGAACCGCTTTTCGACGAGGCGGTGAAGGCCGCCTTCACGCTTTGCCGAAGCGGCGACAGCTTGCTTCTATCCCCCGCTGCCACCGCCTTTGACCAATTCAAAAACTACGAAGAACGCGGACGCCGCTTTGCGGCGCTGTGCCGTATGAACCGATAGACCAAAAAACAAGGAGAACGAAAATGGAAAGAGCCATCGCCAAGGCGGCGCTTCGCCGCTATAACAAAGAGCCGTTTCACCTTTTGCACGCCGTCACGCTGGAAGCGGTCATGCGGCGCTATGCCGAAAGGATCGGGCTCTCTTCCGAGGCTGAATTCTGGGCAACGGCGGGCCTTTTGCACGACATCGATTACGAGATGTATCCCGACGAGCACTGTCAAAAGGCCCCCGAGCTTTTAAAGGAGATCGGGGCGAGCGAGGCTCTTATTCACGCCGTTTGCTCACACGCCTACGGCGTTTGCTCAAGCGTTGAGCCGAATTGCGAGATGGAACGCTTTTTGTTCGCGGCGGACGAGCTGACAGGCTTGATCGGCGCCGCTGCCAAAATGCGCCCCTCGGGCAGCGTGAAGGATATGGAGCTTTCCAGCTTAAAAAAGAAATTTAAGGATAAGCGCTTTGCCGCCGGCTGCTCTCGCGAGACGATTGCCGAAGGCGCAAGGCTTCTCGGTTGGGAGCTTGATACGCTGTTAGATACCGTGCTTTCGATTATGAAGGAAGCCGAGGACGAGATCAAAGAGGCCGCCATGGCCATGGAGGAAGCATGAAACGTAAGATCGCTTTGTTTTTAGCCCTGCTGCTCATGGGCGTTGCTACCCTTACCGCTTGCGGGGGTGACCCCGCGGACCCCGCGCCCGAGGGGATGCGGGTTTGCTTTTCGGGGAACGGATACACCTTTTACGCCCCCGAAAGCTGGGACGTGACAACGGCGGGCGGGGTTCCCACCGCGTCGGTCTCGGCGGTAAACGCCACCAACCTTACCTGCGTACGGATCGAAACCGACAAAACGGCTGCTGCCTATTTTTCCGAGGGAGAGGACGAGCTTAGGGCGCGCCTTTCGGATTACACCCTCCTTCCCGCCGAGGGAAGCGATGCGGCGACCTTGGGCGGTGTCACCGCGATTCGCCGCACCTACACCGCCACCGTCGACGGCAAGCCTTATAAATTTATGCAGATCCTTTGCCAAAAGGACGGCTACCTGTATCTTTTGACCTACACCGCCGAAAACGATACGACGGACGGCAAGACCTCGCTTTTCGATACGCATCTGGAAGAAGCGACGGCGGCGATCGCGGCTTTTGCATTTGAGGGAAGTGAAAAGCCCCCCGTTACCACCGCGCCCCCCGCGGTCGTTGACGGGATGTTTGAGGCATCCGATCCCGCGATTTCGCGTTACAGCCTTTACGCCCCCCTTTCTTGGGAAAAGGACCTTTCGACCGGGATAACGACCGTGAAAAAGGGGAACGAAGCCGCCGTCTCGCTTTCCTACGAGGTATCCCAAAAGGCCGATAACATCCCCGATCTGTGGACCGCCCGCAAGGAGGCCTACGCCCGGTTCTATGAAAATTTTGCGGTCGTTGAAGCCGAATGCGAGGCCGATCCCGTAGAAAAGATCGAGGACGTCACCGTCTTTTTGGGGGACGTACCCGCCGTTCGCTACGTCTACACCTTTACGGTGAACGGCGAAGCCTACAAGGCCGCCGAGATCGTGACCATCAAGGGCGTTTATTTCTATACGCTCACCTACACCGCCAAGGCCGATTGCTACGCTTCCCATATGGAAGACTTTGAAGCGATGCAAGGGCGTTTCGTTTTCCACCGCTGATATGAAAGAGATCTATTTCGACAACAGCGCAACGACCGCTATCTGCCAAGAGGCGCTCGATCAGTATATCGAGGTAAGCAAGAACACGTTCGGAAACCCCTCTTCCCTACACAAAAAGGGGAAGGAGGCCGAGGATATTCTGAAAGCCGCCCGCAAAAGCCTTCTTTCGGCGATCGGGGGCGAGGGGGGGAGCTTGGTCTTTACCTCCTCCGGCACCGAAGCCAACAATTTAGCCCTTTTCGGCCGCGCCCTTGCCAAGGATCGCTACCGTGGAAAAAGGATCCTGACAACGGCGGGAGAGCACGCGTCGATCACCGAGCCGCTTGCCGCTTTGCAAAAGCTGGGCATGCAGGTGGAAGAGATCCCGACCGTCGGGGGCGAATTGGATATGGAGTTCCTGAAAAGCGCGCTTACCCCGGATGTGATCCTTGTCAGCGTGATGATGGTCAACAACGAAACGGGGGCTATCTACGATATCCCCGCGCTTTCCCGCCTTATCAAGCAGCAGTGCCCCGATTGCGCCTTGCATATCGACGCGACGCAAGCCTTTTTCAAGCTGCCGATCTCGGTTCGTGCCTTGGGCGCGCGCCTCATTACCCTTTCCTCGCATAAGATCGAAGGGCCGAAGGGCCTCGGCGCCCTTTATATCGATCCGTCGCTCATCAAGGAAAAGGGCATCGTCCCCTGCCTTCTCGGCGGAGGGCAGGAGGGGGGCTTCCGCTCGGGTACCGAAAACGTGCCGGGCATCGCCGCCTTTGCCAAGGCAGTCGAATACAACAAGGCGCATTTTGCCGAATTTTCCGAAAAGACCGCTTCGCTTCGCGCCTATCTTCTTTCTTGCTTGCAAAGCGATCCCGCGTTCGCGGGGGTCAAGCCGATCCTACCGCCCGCCGCCGCCCCGCATATCCTCAATCTCATTCTGCCAAGCATCCGCAGCGAGATCATGCTGCACGCCCTCTCGGGGGACGGGATCTACGTTTCCAGCGGCTCGGCCTGCTCGTCAAACGATAAGTCGCACAAGGGCGGGGCCCTGATTGCCTTTGGCGTATCGGAGAAGGAGGCCGATTGCTCGATCCGCGTCAGCCTTTCACACAAAAACGAAAAGGAGGAGATCGACCTCTTCCTCCTTTCCTTGAAGAAAAACCTTACAAGGCTTCAAAAAACCCGATAAAAAGAAAAACCGGCCTGCCAAAAGGCAGACCGGCCCCATGCTTTCCCGACGGTTATATCAACAGGCCGTCAGTAGAACTCCTGCGCTTCGATGGTTCGATCCAGCGAATCGACCAAAATACGCATATCCGATTTGGTACGGCAAAGGCGAGCCCTTGAAACAACACGCTCGCGATCCTCGGCAAAGAGCGCCGAAAGATGCCGCATCGCCGCTTTCTTCCCTGCTAATTCAAATAAAAAGCCGTAGGGAAGCCTATGATCCAAAACGGGATTCCTCCGAAAGTATGAGTACGGAAGACGAAACCAACCGTACTCATGGCGATCGGATCTATCTTCCGTAGCTTATTGTGCCCCCCATGCTTCGATCTATACGAAAAAACGCAAAAAAGGAAAAAGGAAAAAATATGAAATCTTTTGGCTTTTATCCCGCCCCCATTCTCCTGCCCGATTTTTCTTTGGTAGACGGCACCTCGTACGCCGCGATCGTCTGCGATCAGTTTACGGCCGAGCCCGCTTACTGGGAAGAGG